>JAEVYW010000250.1 GCA_023392555.1 Pseudomonadota bacterium
GCCTATGATCGGCGACGTCGATTACGACGACGTTCGCGGGGTCCTCGCCGAGATCGATCAATTCCTCGACCGCCCGGCGGTTTTTCGTCCCGTACCCGGCAACGACAACATGATCGCGCAACGTGCGCTGGATCCGTTTCATGACGAACCTTTCCCAGGATCGCCGGGCGACGAAGGCATAGGCCGAGCCGGCGAGAATGAGGAGAAACAGCACCCGGATCGGCGTGACGACGATGGCGTCGAACAACCTTGTCCGGTCGGTAACCGGCACGATGTCGCCGTACCCGGTCGTCGTCGCGCTGATCATGGTGAAATAGACGACGTCGAGAAAGCTGACGCTGCCGTCGTAATTGTCCTTGAGCCCGTCGCGCTCGATCCAGTGAATGAGGATCAGCAGGCCGAGCAGGAACAGCATCGCCGCAAGCCGCCAGCCGAGACCGATCCAACCGGTAAGGCGCGGCTTGCGCCGCAGGATCAACAGGTCGCTGGTGTCGTTTTGAACGGCCATTCGCTGCGCCAACTCCCTGTCGCGGATTTTGGTTCACCGGCCATTGCAACCGACCGTGTATTACCTATATAATACACGTTGAAGGAGTGAGGCGATGCTCGAAGACCCCGTGAAGAAACGCGCCGCGATCGGTGCCGCCATCGGCGCAGTCGTTGCGATCCCGCTGCCATTCATCGGCCCGATCCTCGGCGCCATCGTTGGCGGCGGAATCGGATATTTCACCGCGCAGGACCGCAGCTGACGCTCAGAAATAGGGGCGGAAGTCGTCGAGAATTCGGCGGTAAAGGTCGCGCTTGAACGGCACGATGAGCTCGGGAAGCGTTTCCGGCTCGACCCATTTCCACTCGCGGAATTCGGCGTGTTCGGCGGCGTCGATACGGACGTCGCTGTCCTGCCCAAGGAAGCGTGCCAGGAACCAGTGCTGCTTCTGGCCCTTCCACTTGCCCTTCCAGAGCTGCGACGCGATCTCGGCGGGCAGGTCATAGCGCAGCGGCTCGGTGCAATGCGCCACTCGCTCGACCAGATCGGGCGTGATCCCCGTCTCCTCTTCAAGCTCGCGAAGCGCTCCGGTCCACGGTTCCTCGCCCTCGTCGAGCCCGCCCTGCGGCATCTGCCAGGCGTCAGCCCGACTATCGATCCGCGCCCCGACCCACACCTTACCCTTGCGGTTGAGCAGCATGATCCCGGCGCCGAGCCGATAGAGATGATCGTCGTTCATCGTCATCCTGTTGCACGTCCCGGGCGCCTTGACGAGGATGGTTGATCCTTGGCAGGCCTTCGGCGACGCACGGGGGATGGAAATGAAATCGCTCATTGAACTTGGCCGCATCGTCGACGATCGGCGCAATTGGCGAACCGTGCTGCTCGCTGCGGCTTTCGCGCTCGTCGGCTTGCTGCTGCTCGAGGCGTCCGGAATGAAAAACGGCCCGACGATGATCCTCACAATAATCGGAGCCGCATTCCTGGCGAACCACCTCGCTCCGTTCCAAAGGCCGGAGGACGCCGCCTCGTAAGGCTTTCCTGCAAATCGGGTGGCGAAAACGCACTCACAGTCTTAAAGAGGGAGCAGTAACCTTTCTAAGCCTTTGAAGGACAACGCTGTGGCCACGGCCACCCATCTTCTCACCGAACAGGAAGCCACGGCTCGCACCGAGCCGGAAGCCGTCGTCGTCCGCTTTGCCGGAGACAGCGGCGATGGCATGCAGCTGACCGGCGGTCAGTTCACCCTCTCCACCGCGCTGGCGGGCAACGACCTCGCGACGTTCCCGGATTTTCCCGCAGAGATCCGCGCGCCGCAGGGCACGACCTTCGGCGTCAGCGCTTTCCAGATCAACTTCGGCTCGGCCGCGATTGAGACTGCGGGCGACCAGCCCGACGTGCTCATCGCGATGAACCCGGCGGCGCTCAAGGTGAACGCGAACCAGCTTCGCGAGGGCGGGTTGATCATCGCAGACGAGGGCGAGTTCACCGCGCGCAACCTTGCCAAGGCGGGTTACGAGCAGAACCCGCTCGAGGACGGCAGCCTCGCCAAATGGCAGCTGGTCCACTTCAACATTTCGCAGCTGACGATGGATGCCGTGAAGCCGTTCGGCCTCGGCAACAAGGAAGCGCTGCGTTGCAAGAACATGTGGACGCTGGGCCTCGCGCTCTGGATGTTCGACCGCGACCGGCAGCCGATCGTCGACTGGCTCAACACCAAGTTCGCCAAGGCGCCCGAGCTCGCGGAGGCGAATATCGCCGCGCTGAACGCCGGCCACGCCTATGGCGAGACGGTCGAGATCGGCGGCCAGGTTCACCGCCAGCACATCGCTGCGGCGCCGGCAGAGCCCGGCCTTTACCGCACCGTCACGGGCGCCGAAGCCCTTGCTCTGGGCCTCGTCGCTGGCTCCCAGCTCGCAAACCTCAAGATGTTCTTCGGCGGCTATCCGATCACGCCGGCGTCGGCGTTGCTGCACCATCTGTCGCGCCTTAAGGAATATGGCATCACCACGTTCCAGGCGGAGGACGAGATCGCGGCCATCTGCTCGGCGATCGGCGCGAGCTACGCCGGCCAGCTCGGCATCACCTCGTCGTCGGGCCCGGGTATCGCGCTCAAGACCGAGGCGATGGGCCTTGCGATCATGACCGAGCTGCCGCTGATCATCGTCAATTCGCAGCGTGGCGGCCCGTCGACGGGTCTGCCGACGAAGACCCAGCAGTCGGATCTCTACCAGGCGGTCTACGGCCGAAACGGCGACGCTCCGTTGCCGGTGATCGCTGCCCGTTCGCCCGCCGACGCTTTCGATTGCGCGATCGAGGCGATCCGGATTGCCACCCGCTACATGACGCCGGTCATGCTGCTCACCGACGGCTACATCGCCAATGCGGCAGAGCCGTGGAAGGTGCCGGACATGAGCGGCTATTCGCCGTTCCCGGTCAGCTTCTTCGACAACGTTCCGGCGGAAAGCGAGGGGGTTCTGCCCTTCGCCCGCAACGACGATCTCGCGCGTCCGTGGATCAAGCCGGGCACGCCTGGCCTCGAGCACCGCATCGGCGGCATCGAGAAGGCGCCGGGCAGCGGCAACATCGATTACTCGCCCGCGTCGCACCAGGAAATGACCGACACCCGCGCCGCCAAGGTGATGAAGGTCGCCGAGACAATTCCCGACCAGGACGTCTGCCTTGGCCGCGAAGGCGCCAAGTTGGCGGTCGTCGGCTGGGGCTCGACCTTCGGCCCAATCCATCAGGCGGTTCGGCGCGCGCTGAACAGGGGCCATGACGTCGCACACGTCCATATCCGTCACATCTGGCCGATGCCGCAGAACATGGGCGACCTGCTCAGGAGCTTCGACAAGATCATCGTTCCCGAGATGAACACGGGCCAGCTCAAGACCGTGCTCCGCGACCAGTTTCTGGTCGACGCACGACCGCTCAACAAGGTCAGCGGTCATCCCTTCCGCATCGCGGAGATCGAGGCCGCGATCGAAAGCGCGCTGGCATGAAACCGATCAACCCCTGGCCGATGATCATCATGCTCATCCTCGTCGTCGCTCTGATTTACTGGGTTCTGTACCGATGAATGAAATGACCCCCGTCACGACCGCCAAGGACTGGGCGAGCGACCAGGAAGTGCGCTGGTGCCCGGGCTGCGGCGACTATGCCGTGCTCAAGGCCGTGCAGCGCACGATGCCGGACCTCGGCGTCGCGCGCGAGAAGACGGTGTTCGTCAGCGGCATCGGCTGCTCCAGCCGGTTCCCGTATTACATGGCGAGCTACGGCTTCCACACGATCCACGGCCGCGCACCGGCCTTCGCGACCGGCATCAAGCTCGCCAATCCGGAGCTCGACGTGTGGATCATCACCGGCGACGGGGACGCTCTGTCGATCGGCGGCAACCACACGATGCACGTGCTTCGCCGCAACCTGAACACGCAGATCCTGCTGTTTAACAATGAGATCTACGGCCTCACCAAGGGCCAGTATTCGCCGACCAGCCGCGTCGGCACTCGCTCGCCATCGACCCCGTTCGGGTCCGTCGACCGCCCCGTGACGCCGTGCATGTTCGCACTTGGATCGGGAGCGCGGTTCATCGCCCGCGGCATCGACGTTCACAAGAATTTGCCGGACGTGCTGAAGGCGGCCCACGCTCACCAGGGCGCGAGCTTCGTCGAGATCTACCAGAATTGCGTGGTCTATAACGACGACGTCTTCGCCAGCTTCACCGAGCGCAGCGTCGCCCAGGAAAAGCAGCTTTGGCTGAAGGCGGGCGAAAAGATGCTGTTCGCGGGCGGCGCCAAGGGCCTCGCGCTCGACACCGAGCGGCTGGCGCTCAAGGTCGTCGAGGGCGACGATCCGGCGGTTCTCGTCCACGACCCCAAGAACCGCGGGGTTGCGGCGATGTTGATCGAAATGCCGCAAGGCTTCCCCGTTGCGTTGGGCGTGATCTACGAAGATCCCGCGCCGACCTTCGAAAGCGCCGTCATCGAACAGAACAGCGCCGCTGCCTCCGGCAAGACCGCCGATCTTCAGAAACTGGTCAGCAAGGGCCAGACCTGGCAGGTCGAAAAAGAGCCGCACTCGCTCTAGCGTCGCTTGGACAACCTGACCCACTCGATGGCCGGCTGGGTGCTGGGCCAGGCCGGTCTGAAGACGACCACGCGCAAGGGCCTCGCGGCGCTCATCCTTGCGGCGAACATGCCGGACATTGACGTCTTCTTCGGCAACGCGCCGTGGGACCCGCTCGCGATCCATCGGGGCTTCACGCACGGGCTGGTCGGCGGTGTTCTGGTCATGCCGCCAATCCTCGCGGGCCTGCTGTGGCTGCTCGACCGCTGGCAGGTCGGGCGAGGGACGGAGTTCAAAAGCGGGCTGCCGATGCGCTTCGGCTGGCTCATCCTGCTCTGCTATCTCGGTGCGCTCACGCACCCGTTGCTGGACATGCTGACGACCTATTCGGTCCAACTGCTCTCGCCGTTCTCGAACCTGTGGTTCCACGCCGACGGGCTGTTCATCATCGACCTTTGGGTGTGGCTGCTGCTTGCGATCAGCATCGGCGTGTCGAAGCGGCGCGAGCAGAAGGGGCGGGAATGGCGGCGTCTACCGCAGATCGCGATCGCGGTACTCCTCGCCTACATCAGCGCGAACCTTCTGATCACCAATCGCGCGAACGCCGCCGTTCACCAGGCGTCGCCAAAAGCCGAGGCGATCTTCGCATCACCGCCGCCGGTCGCCTTCTGGC
>JAEVYW010000043.1 GCA_023392555.1 Pseudomonadota bacterium
GCCCTGGATTTGGTCGAAGGCCGGCTCGCCTTTGCGATCGAAAACGGCAAGCTGAAGATGAGCCGCATCGAGACCAAGTCGGAGGAAAAAGTCGATGCGTAAGCTTCTGCTGTTGGCCCCACTCGCACTTGGCGCCTGCGCCACACAGCCCAATCGCGGTTCAATCGACATTGCCCCTCCCGGCGCGACCTGCGTCCAGTCGGCCTCGCTGAACAGCTATGTTGGCCAACCGGCGACGGCCGAGGTCGGAGCGCGCCTGATGGGCTCGGCTTCGGCCCGTTCGCTTCGTTGGGTGCCCCATGGCACAATGGTGACGATGGAGTTCAACGCGAGCCGGGTCACGGCCTACCTTGACGCGAGCGGCCGAATCGAACGCGTGAGCTGCGGCTAAGCCGCTTCGCTGATCATCCTCGACTGGATCAGCGCGCGGCGAACCGTCGGAAGACTGAGCCGCGCCCGTTCGCCGATCGCAAAGCGGTCGACCTCCTCGACGGCGCGCTCGGCGGTCCAATATTCACGGTTGAGGCGCTCGGCCATGAAGCGAAGCGCCTCACGCGGGATGTGAAGACCGCGGTCGGCGAAAAACAAGTCGATCAGCGCCTCGAACAAGGCATCGTCCGGCTGACGAATCGCAACGGCCGGTGTAACCGCCAATCGCGTACGCAAATCGGGCAGCTTGGGCTCCCACTCCGGTGGAGCGTGATCCGCAACCAGGATCAACGGCAGGCCCGTATCCTGAGCTGAATTCCAGGCGTGGAAGATTTCCTCCTCGTCACGGTCCTCGGCCTGATCGATGAGCCGCCCCCCTACCCGCTCCACGAAATTGCGCGCGAGCAAGGTTCGCCCTGAGCGGCGCGGGCCAGTGACGATCGTCGCCTTGACCGGCCACATGCTCCACTTGCGGAAATGCTCGGACGCCTCGCGGTTCGCCTCGGAGACCATGAACCGGGCTTCTCCATCCGTCTGCGGCCAGTCGAGCGGGAGCGCGATCTGGTCCGCCGGCCGCTTCACGGCCGGGTCCCCGGTTGTGGCTGAGGCGGGGTCGGCGCCGGCGTCGGCTGAGCCGGTGGCGGCGCCGCTGGTGGCGGTGGCGGCGGAAGCGCCGGCGGCCGCTCGCCAGTCGACGACATCCGCAGCACATAGCCGGTCTGGGACACCGCCCAGCCGCGGGCAATCAGTGCAGAGCGCAGATTCGCAATGTCGCCGCGATAAGTGACGTTGACGTAACTCACGCCGCCCGGGTTGACGCCAACGACCGAAACGCCTTCGACGCCGGAAGTCGTGCGCAGGTGCGCCATCGCGAAGTTATAGACGTTCACATCCGGCGAAACGATCTGGACCTGATAGTTCCAGACCCGGCCCGTCTCCCGCGTGGTCGGAGCGACTTCCTCTTCGATGATTTCTTCCGGCGGCGGAGGCGGCGGCAGCGGAATATCGAGGCTCGTATCGCGAATCAGGCGACCGGACTGCAGCGCGGCAGAGAACATCGCGTCCATGCGATTGACGCCTTCGCGCATGATCTGAAGAGCGCTTACACCTGCGGGTCCGCTGATGGTGAAGCTTCCGATCGGCTGGCGGTCCGGTCCATGGAAGCCGATGAAGCGCGCGCTTGCGGGGCCGCCGGGATAGGCGCGCTGGAACTGCACCTGCGCCACGACGACGTCGGCGGCACCGTAAAGATCGATGATGTTGCGCCACCAGCCGCGGCCCGGCCGCTCGACTTGCCCGGCGTTGACGAGCAGCGGATCGATCCCGGTTCCCGTGACCCGCACATAGTCGATCGGGCTTTCCGAGGCCCGGAACTCTGCCCAGGCCCGCTGCCACGGATTACGAAGCTCGACCGTCGTCGCCGTACCCGCAGTGACCATCACGGGGATCAGCAGCATGGGCACCGACCGCTGGACGTTTCCGCCGATGCCGAGAAGTTGCGAGGAGCGAGCTCGGTCGAACAGCACGCCTAGTTCTGCGATATATCGTGTCGGCCCGATTTCCTCCGACTGCACGACGATGGAGCTGACAAGTCCGTCGAGGGTGGAATCCGGGACTGTCGGCGCTTCCGAGACCGGCCGGTTATGAGTCTTGGCCCATAGCACCCTGAAACCTTGGCGCTGGGCGAGGCGCCATCCCTCGTAGCGCGCAGCCTGCGCGTCCTTGCCGTTGACGTCGACCTTGATGCCAGTGACTTCCAGCGTCCCAGAGCTGTCGATCGGAGCGATCCCGCGGTCGCCGGACTCCATCTGCGCGTAAACCGCCCCCGACATCGCGAGGACAGCGCACAGCATGGTCAGGAGGGCAACAAAGCGGCGGCGCAGCATTCGCCGCGTCTTTTGGCGACAACAGCGTGGAAATCCAAGCGGCTTCTGGGCTAGGCCGCTCACCATGTCGCAAAAGCCACTCACTTATGCCGATGCCGGCGTGTCAATCGATGCCGGTAATGCGCTGGTGAAAGCGATCGCTCCACTTGCGAAGTCGACTGCTCGCCCGGGCGCTGATGCGGAGCTCGGCGGGTTCGGCGGGTTCTTCGACGTGAAGGCCGCGGGTTACGACGATCCATTACTCGTAGCGGCAAACGACGGGGTCGGGACGAAGCTGAAGCTTGCGATCGACGCGAACAATCATGACGGCGTGGGCATCGACCTGGTTGCGATGTGCGCCAACGATCTGATCGTGCAAGGTGCCGAGCCCCTCTTCTTCCTCGACTATTTCGCGACCGGTAAGCTCGAAGGCAACGTGGCGTCGCGCGTGGTTGCCTCCATCGCCGATGGCTGCAGGCAGGCTGGCTGCGCTCTGATCGGTGGTGAGACGGCGGAGATGCCGGGCATGTACGCCGCGGGCGACTACGATCTCGCCGGCTTCTGCGTGGGCGCTGTCGAGCGCGACAAGGTTCTGACGGGTGCTGAGATCAGGGATGGAGACACCATCCTCGGCCTTGCGAGCTCGGGCGTCCACAGCAACGGCTTCTCGCTTGTTCGGCGGATCATCGCCGAGGGCGGTTGGGACTTGAGCGAGAGCTTCCCGTGGGCTGGCGGGCAGTCGCTTGCCGATGTCCTCCTCGGGCCGACGCGGATTTACGTTCGTTCGCTCCTGCCCTTGGTGCAGCAGGGTCAGATCAAGGGTCTCGCCCACATCACTGGCGGCGGCTTGCTTGAAAACATTCCGCGCACCCTGCCGAGGGGCGCTCGCGCGGTGGTCGATGCTTCAAGCTGGCAGCTCCCGCCGGTGTTCGAACTCCTCCGCCAAGGCGGCGCGATCGTTCCGCAAGAAATGGCGCGCACCTTCAACTGCGGCATTGGCATGGTCGTCATCGTCGCCGAAGATCTCGCCGATCATGTGACGAGCGAACTGGAAGGTGCCGGCGAGACCGTCCTTCGCATCGGCCGCATCGAAGGGGGCCATCGGGGCTGCACGGTCAGCGGCCCGGCAGGAAGCTGGGGCGCGTCAGAGGATTGGGTCGCCGACCACGATGCCTGACCCTCGCCGCGTCGCGGTCCTGATCTCCGGCCGCGGCAGCAACATGCGGGCGCTGGTCGAGAAAGCGGACGGCTACGAGGTCGCGCTGGTCGCTTCGAACAGGCCGGACGCTGCAGGCCTCCAATGGGCGCGAGAGCGCGGCCTTCCGACCTGGTCTCGGGACAGCAAGGGCGTCGGGAAGGAAGAGTACGACCGTATCCTGAGCGCGGCACTGACCGAGCAGGATATTGGCACGATCGCCCTCGCCGGCTTCATGCGCATCCTCTCGCCGTGGTTCATCCGGCAGTGGGACGGTCGCATCCTCAACATCCACCCATCCCTGCTCCCGAAGTATCGCGGTCTCGACACGCACGCACGCGCGCTTGAGGCCGGTGACGCGCTTCATGGATGTTCAGTCCACATTGTCACCGAGGAGTTGGATGCGGGCGACGTATTGGGACAGGTCGAGGTCCTGATCGTACCCGGCGACACGGCAGAGACACTTGAACGACGAGTGCTCGCCGCGGAACATGACCTCTACCCAAAAATCCTGAGCGAGTTCGTCAGCCGATGACCGAGTCACCCGAAAGCGAAGCCCGAAGAAAGTCGCGCCTCCGCTGGATCACGCTCGGCGAAGCGATCGCAATCGCCGCGCTCGTGGTTTCGGCTGTGGGCGTATGGATCAGCTGGAAGGGCGACGACGACGGGAAGCCTACGACGGTCGTTGAAAAGAAATCCACTGTTCCTTTAGTGCTGCGCGGCAAGGTCGCGGACGACGGTAAGACGCTGGAGATCACGCCAGCCGACAGCGAACACGCGCTGCAGACGCTGATGATCAAGACCGGCGCCGGAGCCCCGATCGAGGTTGGCAGCGATGGCTCTCTGTCCGCTTCGGAGTTTCAGTCGGCCCTTGGCGACAAGGCGCCCGACCTCAAAGGCACCAACCGCCTCAGCGTGCAGGTCACCTCCAGATATGTCGAAGCCGGCGCCGACAAGTCGGCCACCGGCTCCTACGTGATTGCGTTTCGGTGGGAAAACGGCGGCCTGTTCGGCGGCCGCTCCCTCCGCTTTGTCGGGTTCAGCCGTTAAGGCTTAGCCAACGATCTCTTCAGGCTTGAAGAAATAATCGATCTCGATCGCGGCGTTCTCGTCGCTGTCCGAACCGTGAGCCGAATTGGCTTCGATCGATTCCGCGAAGGTCTTGCGGATCGTGCCTTCGGCGGCCTGCTCCGGGTTGGTCGCGCCCATGATGTCGCGGTTGCGCTGAACGGCGTTCTCACCCTCGAGGACCTGAACGACGACGGGGCCTGACGTCATGAAAGTGCACAGGTCGTTGAAGAAGGGCCGCTCCTTGTGGACGGCGTAAAAGCCCTCCGCCTGCTCGCGGCTCATCTTGATGCGCTTGGATGCAACAACGCGAAGGCCGCCGTCTTCCAGCATCTTGGTGATCGCGCCGGTCAGGTTGCGGCGGGTGGCATCGGGCTTGATGATCGAAAAGGTGCGCGTTGCGGCCATGGCCGGACGGTCTCCATGTTTTGAGGGTGATTGGAATTGCCCGTGCGCCTAGCCGCGCGCGGCCGACTCGGCAAGTTTGAGCTTTGGGTTCAGCTCTTCCGAACCCACTTCCCGTCTTCCTGCGCCCAGTAGCGGCGGTCGACGCCTTCCCGACCGGCAAGCAGCTTCCAGGCAAGGCGGGCACCTTCCAGCGTCTCGCCATCGAACAGATAGAATGCGCGATCGAAGTTCAGCGCCGCGTCGCGCCACTGCCCGTCGGCAATCAGCACGTTCCGCGCGAGATTGGGCGCGTCGGTCTGGCTCGACAGCAGGATCGGCTGCCGCGCATCGTCCGGTCCGCCGGAGAGGCCGTGCGGAATGAAGTTCGTCGGGCCCTGGTCCCAGAGCATGCGGTCGAGGCGGGCGAGCAGCCCCTCGTCCTCCGCAACGACCAGCAGCCTCGACCCTTCCGACAACAGCCGCTGCGCAAGGGTCGACGTCACTTGCTCGAGCGGCGATCCACCCAGCTGGTAGAAGTCGACCTGCACGAGCGCGCGGCCTAGCGGCCTTCGACGTTGGCCTCGACGAAGCGATCGAGCAGGCGAACGCCGAAGTTGGTCGCACCCTTGTCGTAGGTCGTGTCCGGCTTGTCGGACCAGGCCATGCCGGCGATGTCGAGGTGCGCCCAGCGGACGCCGTCGTCGACGAAGCGCTTGATGAACTGCGCCGCGGTGATCGAGCCGCCCTCGCGCGGACCGACATTCTTCATATCGGCGATCGGCGAATCGATCAGCTTGTCGAAGGAATCCCCAAGCGGCTGACGCCACAATTTTTCGCCAGTCGCCTGCCCGGCCCCGAGCAGCTGGTTGGCGAGGTCGTCGTCGGGCGTGAACAGGCCGCCGAACTCATGGCCAAGGCTGATGACGATCGCGCCGGTCAAAGTGGCGAGGTCGACGATGGTCGTCGGCCTGTACTTCTGCTGCACATAGGTGATCGCGTCAGCCAGTACGAGGCGGCCTTCCGCGTCGGTGTTGATGACCTCGACCGTCTGGCCGGACATCGTCGTAACCACGTCGCCAGGGCGCTGCGCATTGCCGTCGGGCATGTTTTCAACAAGGCCGCAGATGCCAATGATGTTCGCCTTTGCCTTGCGCCGGGCAAGTGCGATCATCGCACCGGTCACTGCGCCCGCGCCGCCCATGTCCCACTTCATCATTTCCATCCCGGCGGCCGGCTTGATAGAGATGCCGCCGGTATCGAAGGTCACGCCCTTGCCGACAAACGCGACGGGGGCAGCGCCTTCCGCTCCACCGTTCCAGCGCATGATCAGAAGGCGGGCATCGCGAACCGACCCCTGCGCGACGCCGAGAAGAGCGCCCATGCCGAGCTTGCGCATTGCGTCGCCGTCGAGGACCTCGACCTCAAGCCCCGTCCCTTCAGCCGCCTTCCGAGCGCGCTCGACGAACGTCTCCGGGTAGATGATGTTGGCGGGCTCGGTGACGAGTTCGCGAGTGACGATCGCTCCGTCGTAGACCGGCTTCCAGCGCTGCTCCCAGCGCTGCGTCGCATCGCCGTTCGCTCCGACGATCGTGATCTCCTTCACAGTGGGCTTTTGCTTGTCCTTCAGCCGGGTGCGGTAGACGTCGTAACGCCAGCCGCGCAGCGAGGCCGCCAGCGCGACCCGAGCAGCGGCGTCGGCATCGTACTCGGCGCTCGTCAGGTCGATGACGATGTGCGTCTCACCGGACGTCAGCAGCCGCCCAACAGCGGTGCCGCCGAGCTTCTCGGCG
>JAEVYW010000091.1 GCA_023392555.1 Pseudomonadota bacterium
GTTCCTGGGTCAGCGTCGCTGCGATGAGGTCGGCGCGCTCGCGCAGCAGTGCCGCCGCCTTGTGCAGGATCGCTCCGCGTTTCTCGACGTCCATCGCGCGCCATTCGGGCCACGCGCGGTTCGACGCCTCCAGCGCCTCTTGGAGATCGGCTTTGGTCGCGTAAGGGACTTCGGCAATCCCGCTTGCAGTGACCGGATTGACGACCGTGTGGGCATCGCGGCCTTCGCCGCTTTTCCAGACGCCGTCGATGAAGAGCTTGAGGTCGGTTTCGTATCCCATGGCCGACGCCTCTACGCCTGCCTTGAACGGCCTTCAACGGTTGGCTAGGCCGGAGGAAAGGAGAGCGCTCATGACCAAGCAAGAACTCGTTGCGAAGATGCAGGAAGGTGGGGCCTGGGTGCCGGGCAAGAAGGTGAAGATCGACTTCGGCGGCGACCAAGGTGCTATCCTGCTGGACGGCGCGGGCCAGCAGGTCAGCGACATCCCCTCGGACGCCAATGCCGCGGACACCACGATCAAGGTCACTTGGGACGATTGGCAGCAGATGGCGGCCGGCCAGCTCGACGGCATGACGGCGTTCATGACGGGCAAGCTCAAGATCGAAGGCGACATGTCGAACGCCATGCAGCTTCAGGGCGTTCTGGCGAAGCTGCGGTCCTAAGAATGCGCAAGATCTACCCGAATGCCGAGGCTGCGCTCGACGGCCTGCTGTTCGACGGCATGATGATCGCCGCGGGCGGGTTCGGCCTGTGCGGCATTCCGGAGCGGCTGATCGATGCGATCCAGGCGTCGGGCGTCAAGGACCTTACCATCGCGTCGAACAATGCCGGCATCGACAATGAAGGCCTCGGCAAGCTGCTTCGCACTCGGCAGGTGAAGAAGATGATCTCGTCCTACGTGGGCGAGAACAAGGAGTTCGAGCGCCAGTATCTCGCGGGCGAGCTCGAGGTGGAGTTCAACCCGCAGGGCACGCTCGCCGAGCGCATGCGCGCTGGCGGTGCAGGCATTCCGGGCTTCTTCACCAAGACGGGCGTCGGCACGCTCGTTGCCGAGGGCAAGGAAGTGCAGGTCTTCGACGGCGAGGAATATGTGCTGGAGCGCGGCATCCGAGCGGATCTGTCGATCGTGAAGGGCTGGAAGGGCGACGAGAGCGGAAACCTCATCTTCCGCAAGACCTCGCGCAACTTCAACGCGCCCGCGGCGACCTGCGGCAAGGTCTGCGTCGCTGAGGTCGAGGAGATCGTTCCGGTCGGCTCGCTCGACCCGGACTGCATTCATCTGCCTTCGATTTACGTGAAGCGGCTGATCCTCGGCGCGCCGTACGACAAGAAGATCGAGTTCCGCACCGTTCGCGAAAGGGAAGCGGCATGAAGGCCTTTGTGATCGCGGCTGCGTTGATTGCCTCCTCGGCGGCTGCGCAGGCGCCCGCCAGCCCATCCGCCGACCTGGTCGCGATCGATAAGGCGATTTCAGACGTTTACGCCGTCATCTCCGGCCCGCCGGGGCAGAAGCGCGACTTCGTGAAGATGCGGACGATGTTCGCGCCGAACGCGCTCCTCCGCGTGATCACGCCGACCGGTCTCAAGGGTGGAACGCTGGACGAATATATCGCCAAGAGCGGGGCGACGCTCGAGAAGGAAGGTTTCACCGAGACCGAGCTTGGTCGCCGCACGGAAATCTACGGCAATCTCGCCACCGTCTGGTCGTCCTATGACGGCCGCACGGCGACCGGCACCTTCAAAACGCGCGGCATCAACAGCTTCCAACTGGTCAAGGTCGGCGGCGAGTGGCTCGTCGCGTCGATCCTGTGGCAGCAGGAAACGCCGCAGCTTCCGCTTCCGTCCGACCTCGCCGGCTCAAAGCCCGCGGCCAAATAAGCAGGAACAGAACGACACATGCCCTGGGACCGCAACCAGATGGCCGCGCGCGCGGCCAAGGAACTTCGCGACGGTTATTACGTGAATCTCGGCATCGGCATTCCGACGCTGGTCGCGAACAACATTCCGGACGGGATGGAAGTCACGCTGCAGAGCGAAAACGGAATGCTCGGCATCGGCCCGTTCCCGTACGAGGACGAGATCGACGCCGATCTCATCAACGCCGGCAAGCAGACCGTGAGCCAGCTTCCGCAGACCAGCTATTTCGACAGCGCGCAGAGCTTCGCGATGATCCGCGGCGGGCACATCGATCTCACCGTGCTCGGCGCGATGGAGATCAGCCAGGACGGCGACATCGCCAATTGGATGATCCCGGGCAAGATGATCAAGGGCATGGGCGGCGCGATGGACCTCGTCGCCGGGGTGAAGAAGATCATCGTGGTGATGGAGCACACGTCCAAGAACGGCGATCCGAAGTTCATCCCGCACTGCACGCTGCCGCTGACCGGCAAGAACGTGGTCGACATGATCATCACCGACCTCGCGGTGTTCCAGCGACCGGACCACGACAGTCGCTTCAAGCTGATCGAGGTAGCGCCAGGCGTGACTCCCGAAGAAGTGCGCGAGAAGACGACGGCGGCCTACGACGAGTGAAGCGCTCCGCGGTCTTCGCGGCGCTCCTCCTCGCCGCATGCGAGGCCCGCAAGCCCACCGTCATCGACGGATCGTCGGCTGAAACCTACGCGAAGACAGTCGCGGCGGCTCGGCGGGACTTGCCCGACGCGGACAGGCTCGCGTTCGATCGAGCGATAAAAACAGTGGGCGGCCGCCGCTACGCGAGCCGCGATCCCGACGCGTTGGCGCGGGTCACGTTCGACGGTATGACCGCCGCGCAAGTCGTCGTCGATCAGAGGGCGCGGGAACAGTAAAAAGGGGATGCCGATGCGTAAGCTTTTGTGTGCCGTTGCCGTCTTGGCGCTTGCCGCCTGTAGTCAGAACAATGCGGCGAACGAGAACGCTTCTGCCAATGCGACGGCGAACGCCGCTGCCCCTGCTGCCGGAGCCGCGCTGCGCCTCGTCCGCCTCGATTGCGGCAAGATCGCCTTCAAAAACTTCGATAAATTCTTCTCGGACAAGCCGGGTCTGTACACGACCGGTCCGAAGGACGTGACCGACAGCTGCTACGTCATTCGTCACGGCGACCAGGTGATGCTGTGGGACGCCGGGCTCCCCGCGGCCCTCAAGGGCAGTAGCGCTCCGCTCGGTGACAACGGCACGATGAGCCTCGAGAAGACGATCGTGGAGCAGCTGGCGCAGCTCAACCTGAAGCCCGAGGACATCGACATCGTCGGCATCAGCCACAGCCACAGCGATCACACTGGCCAGGCCGCGCTATTCCCGAATGCGAAGCTGATCATCGGCACTCAGGATTTCACGCTCGCCCAGGAGCCGGCGCGGCCGGGCGGACCGAATCCGATCGCGCCGTGGACGAAGGACGGAGCCAAGGTCGAGAAGGCGAGCGGGGACGTCGACGTATTCGGCGACGGCTCGGTGACGATGCTCGAGCTGCCGGGCCATACGCCGGACCATCACGCGCTTCTGGTGAAGCTGGCGTCCGGTCCCGTGCTTCTGACGGGCGATCTCTATCACTCGACCGAAGCGCGCGAGAAGCGCGGCGTCCCGCCGTTCAACACCGATCGCGCGCAGACGCTCCAGTCGATGGACAAGTTCGAAGCGCTGGCGAAGAAGCTCGGCGCCAAGGTCATCATCCAGCACGAGCCCAACGATATTTCGAAGCTGCCCGCCTTCCCGCAAGCGGCGCAGTAGGATGCGCGCGCTTCGCTCTCACGCGCCAGGCGGCCCGGAGACGCTGACGGTCGACGAGGTCGCGGATCCCCGGCCAGGACCGGGTGAGCTTCTCGTGCGGGTGCGCGCGTCGTCGATCAACTTCCCGGACGTCCTCATCATCGAGGACAAGTATCAGCTGAAGCCGCCGCGGCCGTTCGCGCCGGGTGGGGAAGTCGCGGGCGAGGTCGAAGTCGTTGGCGAGGGCGTGCAGGGCTGGAAAGTCGGCGACCGGCTGGTCGCGGTGCCGGGCTTCGGCGGGCTGTCCGAGAAGATCGTGATCAACGCGCGAACGGCGTTTCGCCTGCCCGAGGAGCGCAGCTTCGAAGAGGGTGCGGCGCTTCTGCTGACCTACGCGACCTCGATCCACGCCTTGCTGGACCGTGGGAGGCTGCAGGCTGGGCAGACCGTGCTCGTCCTCGGCGCGGCCGGCGGTGTCGGGCTGGCGGCGGTCGAGCTTGCCAAGGCCTACGAGGCACGGGTCATCGCCGCGGTGTCGTCGGAAGAGAAAGCGCAGGCTGCGCGTGATGCCGGTGCGGACGAGGCCATCGTCTATCCACAGGGTCCTTTCGACAAGGACGGGCAGAAGGCGCTCGCACAGCAGTTCAAGGATGCGGTTGGGCCGGCCGGAGCCGACATTATTTTCGATCCGGTCGGTGGCGATTATGCCGAGCCGGCGCTCCGAGCGATCGCATGGGAAGGACGCTATCTCGTCGTCGGCTTCCCGGCTGGGATCCCGAAGCTTCCGCTCAATCTCACGTTGCTCAAGAGCTGCGACGTTTGCGGGGTATTCTGGGGTGCATTTGCCGCCCGCGATCCGCGCGCCAATGCGGCGCATGTGGACACCTTGTTCCAGCTGTGGCGCAAGGGGATGATCGCTCCGCGGATCAGCGAAACCTACCCGCTCGAGCGCGGCGGCGACGCGATCCGCGCCCTGTCCGAACGCCGGGTGATCGGGAAGCTGGTCGTCACGCTGGACTGATCAGCGCTGCGACCCTATTTCGCTGGTCAAACAAGCAAGGGACACAGATGACCCAGTTCGACGACCGCGAACGCGCGTTCGAGACCAAGTTCGCCCATGACGAGGAGCTGAAGTTCCGGGTGATCGCCCGCCGCAACCGCCTTCTGGGCGAGTGGGCCGCCGGCAAGATGGGCCTGTCGGAGGCCGAGACCGCTTCCTATGCCAAGGACGTGGTCCGCGCTGATTTCGAGGAAGCCGGCGATGGCGACGTGATCCGCAAGGTCCTTGGCGACCTTACCTCGGCCGGCGTCGAGACCAGCGAAGCGGAGATCAAGCAGACGCTCGACCACAAGGAAGTCGAAGCCAAGCGTCAGATCATGGAATCCCTGGGCGGCCAGTGACATGCCGATGGCCGCAACCGACATCGAGCGGCTGATCCGCGACGCCATCCCGGACGCGGAAGTTACCATCCGCGATCTCGCCGGAGACGGAGATCATTATGCTGCCCGCGTCGTCAGCCTGGCCTTTGCCGGCATGCCGCGGGTCAAGCAGCACCAGCTCGTCTATCGGGCTCTCGGCGGCCGGATGGGCGGGGAATTGCATGCGCTGCAGCTTGAGACGGCAGCGCCATCAGGAGACCAGAAATGAGCGATGCAAACAGCCGCATCGACGAGATCGTCAAGGGCAACGACGTCGTCCTCTTCATGAAGGGCACGCCGCTTTTTCCGCAATGCGGATTTTCCAGCCGCGCCATCAGCATCCTCGAGCATCTCGGCGTACCGTTCGAG
>JAEVYW010000198.1 GCA_023392555.1 Pseudomonadota bacterium
CTCGCATACTGGTCTTTCCCGAACCCGGTCCCCTTGATCTACGGGGCCATGCGCCAGGTGGCGGCGTCGAAGGGATTGACCATCACCGAACAAGCGCGGTTCCACGCCATGACCAGCATGTCGGGAGCGGACAGCCTGATCAATTGCTGGGCTGAGAAGGCCCACTGGAACTTCTGGCGTCCAATTACTGCCATTCGGCTCGCCGATACCGACGGAAATGCGGCGACAGCACCGGACACCGAATGGACCGCGCTCCTGCCGATACCGCCGTACCCGGATGAGCCATCGGGCGCGAATTGCGCGTATAGTGGGACGATGAATGGCGCGAGGCTGTTCTTCGGCAGCGACGACGCCGAGTTCGATATCGTGAGCGCCGGCCTTGGGACGGTGAACGGCGTGCCGACAGGGTCAACGCGGCATTACAGCCGCTTCACCGATGTCGTCACCGACATGATCGAGGCTCGAATCTACGCCGGACTTCATTTCCGCACGGCCGACGTCAATGGCGCCGCACTCGGGGCATCCGTGGCCGGCTACGTCGATAGCCACCTCTTCAACTGCCGCAATCATGGACAGTGCAAACAGGAAGAACGCGAGTGATCGGATGCATCGCAATTGGACTTGCGGCCATTGCTAGTGGTTCCGCCGGCCTTGCTCAGGATCAGAGCAAGCCGGCGGAGAGCCGCGTCTCTGTTGCTGTACCGACCGGCAAGGTCTCGCTGAGTCCTCAATCCGTAGACGGCGACCCCGTCTTCGTGCGCCGGACATCACCCATAGCGGGAATGACCATCATTGAGGTTTCCACAACGCCCTTTGCGGAGGTTGTGCCTGCGAGCGGTGAGGCCGCCCCCGCCAGTCAACTCGTTGTCAGATCGAGCGCTCAGCCGGCATCCTGGTAAGGTCCCCGGCCGTCAGAGCAAAGCTTCGGCCTGGTCCATCACCTTGCTGAAGCTGTCGACGATCAGCCGGTACGGCTCGGCCGTCGCCATATCGAGACCGCCCGCCTTGAGCAGGTTGTAGCCGTAATCCGAACCGCCGGCGCGAAGCACGTTGAGATACCGCGCGGCCTCCGACGGACCGCCGTGCATGACCTTCTGCGCGAAGAAGTTCGCAGCGGTGATCGAGGTCGCATACTGCCAGACGTAGAAGCCGTAATAGAAGTGGACGATATACATCCACTCGGCGCCGTAGATGGGTTCGATCTGCACCTTTGGGCCGTGATAGCGCTTCAGCAGATCGAGGTAGAGCGCGGTCATCTTCTCGCCTGACAGGCCCTCGCCCTTCGTCGCCAGGTCGTTGATGGCCAGCTGGAACTCGGCGAACATCGACTGGCGGAAGAAGGTGCCGCGGTAATTCTCCATGATCTGGCCGAGGTAGAAGAGCTTCTCTTCCTTGGTCTTGGCACGCTCGACCAGCATGTTGCCGAGCAGCAGCTCCTGCGCGGTTGAAGCGACTTCTGCAGTGAAGGTCGGATAGCCCGACAGCTCGTACGGCTGGGCCTTGTTGGCGAGCAGGCTGTGCATCGCATGGCCCCACTCGTGCGCATACGTGGTCAGCCCGTCATATTTGTCGCTGAGGTTGAGCAGCAGATAGGGATGCACGTCGTACGCGCCCGGGTTCATGTATGCGCCCGACGCCTTGCCGGGACGCGGCAGCGGATCCATCCAGCGCCGCGAGCTCACGTCCGCGAACAGGCGGCCGTAGTCCGGACCCAGCGGCTTGATCGCGTCGATCGTCAGCTGGCGCATTTCGGCAAGCGAATAGCTGCGGTCCGACTTCACCAGGGGCGGATAGATGTCCCAATAGCCCATGTCGGGCAGGCCGAGCATTCGGCGGCGAAGCTCGAAATAGCGATGGAGCACCGGGAGGCCGCGATTGGTCTCGGCGATCAGCGAGCGATAGACGGCTTCCGGAAGGTTGCTGCCGTCGAGCGCCGCCTGAAGCGCGCTGTCGTACTTGCGCGCCTTGGCGCGGAACAGGTCGCCCTTCACCTGCGCCGACAACGAAGCTCCGAGTGAGCTTTCGAACGCCTTGTAGCTGGCCCAGAACTTGTCGAAGACCATCTTGCGGTCGTTGCGGTTGGGAGCTCCGCGGGCGAGCGTGTAGCCCTGGTCGTCGAGCCGCACTTCCTTGCCGTCGCTGAGCTTCACCGTCGGCCTCGGAATGTCGGACGCGGCAAGCTGGTCGCGGATGTCGTTGGGGCCGGCCAGCGGCGTTCCGGCCGAAGCGAGCAACTGCTCCTCCGCCGGCGACAAGGTGTGTGCCGCCGTCCGCAACGTATCGCGCAAGGTGAAAGCGAAGCGCTTCTGAAGGACCGGGTCGGCCGCGATGAACGAGTTCACCTTCGCAGCGCCGAGCGCGACGATTTCCGGGCTTGCCCACGACGTCGCTTCGCTGAGCGCGGTGAACACGTCCTGCGCTTGTTGCTTGCGCTCCTGGTTAGGCGCGACGCGGCGGTCCTCGTCGGCCTTCAACGAGGCGTAGGTGTAAAGGCGCGAGGTGCGCTTGTTGAGGTCGGACGCGGCAACGAGGGCGTCGCGCATCGCCGCTGCGCCGGTTCCGAGCTTGCCCTTGTAGGCCTGAAGCGTCGGGATCGCGCGGATGAGCGCCTGCCGTTCTGCTTCCCACGCGGCGTCGCTCGGATACAAGTCGGTAAGGTCCCACTGCGCAACGCCCCCAGCCGGCGCGGAAGCCTGCGCGAGCGCGTTGGCGCTGACGCTGCCCGACAAGGCAACCGCCGCGGCGGTCGAGAACACTGCTTCACGTCGCGACACTTCGATCATCCTTGCTGTCCCCCTCAATATGGTGGTTCGTGTGGCAAGAACCGAACCGTGTTGCCAGCGCGCGTTCGACAAACGGATGTTCGCCGCTTGCGAGTGGCCGTGGGGCGCGCCAATCTGCGGCCATGCGGCTACTTTTTCTTCTCGCCGGACTGCTGGCGGCCTCGCCCGCTACGGCGACGCCGGCTCAGCCTGCCGGCCAGCTCCTCATTTTCTCGGGAACGACCGGTTACCGGCACCAGTCCATCCCTGCCGGCATCAACGCGGTCACAGAGCTTGCAGCCAAACGCGGGCTGAAGGTCGTCGCCAGCGAGGATCCGGCGGTCTTCTCCTCGAGCAATCTGCGGCGGTTCAAGGCTGTGGTCTTGCTGAGCTGCACGACCGATCCGAAGAAGCCCGAGTCCGAATGGCTGGTTGGCGACCGTCGAACCGCGCTGCAGCAATATGTGCGCGGCGGTGGGGCGATCGTGGCGATCCACGCGGCGGCGGATTCGCATTACAACTGGCCATGGTATTCGCGGCTGATCGGCGCTCGCTTCGCCCGTCATCCGGCCGGCACGCCGAAGGGCGCGGTGACCGTCGTCGCGCCCAACGAGCCGGCTGCGCGGGGGCTGAAGCGATCGGTTCAGCGCGTCGACGAATGGTATTATTTCGACGACTATGATCCCGTCTCGACCGTGCTGGTGACGCTAGACCCGACGTCGATCGGAGAGGCGGACACGAACCCCAATCCGGTCGCCTGGACCCGCCAGATCAACTCCGGCCGCGTGTTCTACACGGCAATGGGCCACACGACCGAAAGCTATTCCGACCCGTGGTTCCTCGCGCATCTCGGCGGCGGGCTCGACTGGGCGCTGCGGCGGAGATGAAAGCGCTTCTCCTAGCGGCCGCAGCTCTCCTTGCGGCGCCGGTGGCAGCGGAGCCTCTGCTGCTCCGTCCCGCGCGGGTGTTCGACGGCGTGAACCCGACACCGCACGAGGGCTGGTCGGTCCTCGTCGACGGCAATCGCATTGCCGCCGCCGGTCCGGCCGTGAGTGCTCCGCCAGGCGCCAAGGTCATCGATCTTCCCGGCACGACCCTGATGCCCGGGATGATCGAGGGTCACTCCCACCTCTTCCTGCATCCCTACAACGAGGCGTTGTGGGACAAGCAGGTGCTCAACGAGCCGCTGGCGCTGCGCACAGCCCGCGCCGTCGTGCAGGCGGAGCGAACGTTGCGGGCCGGATTCACCACCGAGCGCGACCTCGGCACCGAGGGCGCCGGTTTCGCCGACGTCGGCCTAAAGCAGGCGATCGACCAGGGCATCGTCCCCGGTCCTCGCCTGATCGTCGCGACCAAGGCGATCGTTGCTCGCGGCGCTTACGGTCCGAAGGGCTTCGAGCCGGGGACGCCAATCCCGCAAGGCGCTCAGGAAGTCAGCAGTCCGGACGAAATGGTACGTGCGGTTCGCGACCAGATCGCGGGCGGCGCGACTTTGATCAAATTCTACGCCGACTATCGCTGGGGCAAGGGCGAGCCTAGCCGCCCCACCCTCACGCAGGCCGAGCTCAACGCCGGGGTCGCCGCGGCCCACGACGCCGGACGGCTGGTCGCGGTCCACGCATCGACCGCCGAAGGGATGCGCCGCGCCATCCTCGCC
>JAEVYW010000291.1 GCA_023392555.1 Pseudomonadota bacterium
CAATGGCGTCCCCGCGGACGAGTCCGTGTTCCGCAAGGCCGGTATCCGCCTCGATAACCAGGCCAACGAGGGTCACGCGGCGATGGGCGGGCAGGGCTTCGCGCTTCTCACACCTCTGTTGTGGAAAGGCGATGTTGCCGCCGGCCGCCTGGCCGTACCGTTCCCTGACCGTGTGTCTAACCGCGGCTGGGCCTATTGGCTGCTCTACCCTTCAGACCGGCGGCTCGTCCCCAAGGTGAAGCGCTTCAAGGAATGGATGCTCGCGGAGATGGAGCGGGCCGTCGAGGACGCGTTCGGCGGCTGGCCTCAACCCGACTAAGCAAATTCCTGTGGAATGTCCGTCGCTCAACTGATGACGGATCGTCGCGGCCGTTGCTAAGCGTGACCCATGGACCCGAACTCCGAATCCTCCGTCATCGAAACGCCGTTCGATGCAGCCCTGTCAGAGCGCTACCTCGTCTACGCATTGTCGACGATCACCGCGCGCTCGCTGCCCGACGTTCGTGATGGCCTGAAGCCCGTCCACCGCCGCTTGCTGTGGGCGATGCGGCTTCTCCGCCTCGATCCCGCCGGCGCCTACAAGAAGTCCGCCCGCGTCGTCGGCGACGTCATCGGCAAATATCACCCGCACGGCGACCAGTCGGTCTATGACGCCATGGTCCGCCTCGCGCAGGATTTCGCGCTTCGCTATCCGCTGGTCGACGGCCAGGGCAATTTCGGCAACATCGATGGCGATAACGCCGCCGCCTACCGCTACACCGAAGCCAAGCTGACCGCCGTCGCGATGGCGCTGATGTCGGGCATCGACGAAGGCGCGGTCGACTTTCGCCCCACCTACAATGGCGAGGAAGAAGAGCCCGAGGTCTTCCCGGGCCTGTTCCCGAACCTGCTCGCCAACGGCGCGAGCGGCATCGCGGTCGGGATGGCAACGAGCATCCCGCCGCATAACGTCAGTGAGCTGATCGAGGCGGCGACCCACCTGATCGACAATCCGAAGGCCGAGAATTCGGAGCTTATGGATTTCGTTTCCGGCCCCGATTTCCCCACCGGCGGCGTGCTCGTCGACAGCCGCGAGAGCATCGCCAACGCCTACGCCACCGGGCGCGGAAGCTTCCGGCTTCGCGCTTCGATCAGCGTCGAGAAGGAGAAGGGCGGCGGCTGGCACCTTCTCGTCACCGAGATCCCGTACGGCGTCCAGAAGGGCAAGCTCATTGAGCAGATCGCCACGCTCATTGCCGACAAGAAGCTGCCGATCCTCGCCGACGTCCGTGACGAGAGCGCCGAGGACCTGCGCATCGTTCTCGAACCGCGCGCCCGAACGGTCGATCCCGACCTGCTGCTCGAGAGCCTCTATCGCCTGACCGACCTCGAGGTTCGCTTCCCGCTCAACCTCAACGTCCTCGACGAGAACCGCACGCCTCTGGTGATGAGCCTCAAGGAGGCGCTGTCGGCCTGGCTCAAGTTCCAGATTGAGGTTCTCGTCCGCAAGAGCCAGGTCCGCATCGGCAAGATCGACGATCGGCTGGAGCTGCTCGACGGCTTCCTGATCGCCTTCCTCAATCTCGACCGCGTAATCGAGATCATCCGCACGGAAGACGAGCCCAAGCCCGTCCTGATGTCGGAGTTCAAGCTCACCGACCGGCAGGCCGAGGCCATCCTCAACATGCGGTTGCGTAGCCTGCGCCGGCTCGAGGAGATGGAAATCGGCCGCGAGCGTGAGAAGCTCGCCAAGGAGCGCGAAGAACTGGTGAAGCTCGTCGTCGAACCCGCCCGCCAGCGCCGCCGCCTCAAGAAGGACCTCGAGGGCGTCCGCGCGCAGTTCGGCGACGGTCGCCGCACTCGCATCGAGGAGATGGCCGCGACCCGTGAAATTGACTGGTCCGCGATGATCGAGAAGGAGCCGATCACCGTCATCCTCTCGCAGCGCGGCTGGATCAGGGCGATGCGCGGCCATGTTGCGCTCGACGATGCGGAGACTTTGAAATTCCGCGAGGGCGACGCGCTCGACACCATCTTCCACGCCCAGACGACCGACAAGATCGCGCTCTTCGCAGCCAACGGCCGCGTCTACACCCTCGGCGGCGACAAGCTTCCAGGCGGCCGCGGCTTCGGCGAGCCGGTGCGCCTGTCGATCGACCTCGACCCTGAAGTCGAGATCGTCGCGCTCATGGCCGTGCGGCCTGAAACGAAGCTCCTCATCGCCTCGAGCGACGGCAAGGGCTTCCTCACCAGCGGTGAAGCGACGCTCGCGGAAACTCGCAAGGGCAAGCAGCTCGCCAACCTTCGCACCGGCGCCAAGGTCGCCGTCGTGCGGCAGGTCCCACCGAACGCCGATGCGGTCGCGGTGGTGGGCGAGAACCGCAAGATGCTGGTCTTCTCGATCGGCGAGCTGCCCGAGCTCGCGCGCGGGCAGGGCGTCACGCTGCAGCGTTATCGCGATGGCGGGCTATCGGACATCATCGCCTTCACCCTTGCCGATGGGCTCAGCTGGGCGCTTGGCGGTGAGACGGGCCGAACGCGCACCGAGACCGATCTAACGCCATGGCGAGCGATCCGCGGCGCCTCGGGTCGAATGCCTCCGATCGGTTTCCCTCGGTCGAACCGTTTCGACTAGCCAGCGATTGCTAACGCAGGTCAAGATTTAACGCTCATAGCGGCAACGCGGAATTAACCTCATCGGCCTAGAGCAAAGTCCTATGC
>JAEVYW010000324.1 GCA_023392555.1 Pseudomonadota bacterium
AAGCCTGTTGTCGAGCCGCGGCGACGGCCGTGATGACCTCTTTGCGGCGATGCGCCACGCGGCAATCGGTGGCGGCAAGAGGCTACGGCCGCTCATCGCGGTCGCGACGGCGCAATTGTTCGGGATCGATCGGCAGCGCGCGGTCCGCGCCGGTGCAGCGATCGAGGCAATCCACGTTTATTCCCTGATCCACGACGATCTGCCCTGCATGGACAATGACGACGTCCGCCGCGGCAAGCCGACCGTCCACCGGGCGTTCAGCGAGGCGGCCGCCGTCCTTGCGGGCGACAGCCTCCATGCCGTGGCGTTCGAGATCCTTGCCGACCCGGACACGTCCGAGGACCCGTTCGTCCGCTCCGACCTTGTTCTGGAGCTCGCGCGCGCCGCAGGCCCCCACGGCATGGCCGGCGGGCAGATGATGGACCTGGCTGCGGAGGGCGTCGACCTCGACCTCGCCGCAATCACTCGGCTTCAGCAGCTGAAGACCGGGGCGCTCATCGAATACGCCGTCGAGGCGCCGTGCATCATGGCCCGGCTGCCCGTCGAAGCGCGCACGCCCTATCGCGGCTACGCGCGAAACATCGGCTTGGCCTTCCAGATCGCCGATGACCTCATCGACCATGCGGGCGATGACGAGGCCGCGGGCAAGAAGACGCAGAAGGACGCCGCCGCTGGCAAGGCCACCTTCGTCTCGCTCCTCGGCGCCGACCGTGCCGAGCAGCAGGCGCGGCTGCTGGTCACGCAGGCGATCGAACATCTTGGCGGCCATGGTGCGGAAGCAGACCTGCTTCGGGCGATCGCGCGCTTCGCGGTCGAGCGCGATCACTAAGGGGCACGGCATGGCGACACGCATTGGCGTATATCCCGGGACGTTCGACCCGATCACGCTTGGGCATATCGATATCATTCGCCGCGGCGCTCACTTGGTCGACCGGCTGGTCATCGGCGTGACGACGAATCCGTCCAAAGAGCCGATGTTCTCGATCGCCGAGCGGCTGGCGATCGTCAGGCGGGAGGTCGAAGGCCTTGGCGACAACATCAGCGTCGTCGAGTTCGACTCCCTGCTGATGAACTTCGCGCAATCCCAGGGTGCGTCGATGATCATCCGCGGGCTCCGCGCTGTCGCCGACTTCGAATATGAGTTCCAGATGGCCGGCATGAACCAGCAGCTGAACGACGATATCGAGACCGTCTTCCTGATGGCCGATGTGTCGCTTCAGCCAATTGCGTCACGGCTGGTTAAGGAAATCGCGCGCTATGGCGGGTGCATCGACAAGTTCGTCACGCCGGCCGTTGCCGCGGACGTGAAAAGGCATTTGGAGAAAGAGGCGGGGGCATGATGTCACGGGTCCTGTTTGCGTTTGGCTCACTAGCGCTGGTCGCCGCCGCACCTGCACCAAAAGCCGCGGCGCCGAAGATTTCACCGATCGCACCGGCGGAGGTCGCAGCCGATGCGTCGAACCGTTGGACGCTCGACCTCAGCACCGGCGGCCACGTCGTGATCCTACTGCGTCCCGACGTCGCTCCCGCGCACGTTGCGCAGATCAAGGCGCTCACTCGCGCCGGCTTCTACAACGGCCTCACCTTCCACCGCGTCATCCCGGGCTTCATGGCCCAGAGCGGCGATCCGAAGGGCACGGGAGAAGGCGGTTCGGATCTCCCCAACATCAAGGCAGAATTCACCAAGATGCCGTTCCTGCGCGGCACGGTCGGCGCCGCCCGCTCCGAGAACCCGGACTCCGCGAACAGCCAGTTCTTCATCATGTATGGACCGAACGGCAATATCGACGGCAAGTACACGGCCATCGGCCGTGTGGTCGAAGGGATGAGCGCGGTCGACGGCATCTCCCCTGGCGAGCCGCCCGCTGAGCCGACGAAGATCGTTCGGGCTTCGCTTGGCGGCTGATCGCGCTAAGGGGCGCGGATGCGCGTCGATCTCTTCGATTTCAACTTACCCGCTGAACGCATTGCGCTGAGACCCGCCAGGCCGCGGGACTCTGCCCGCCTGCTGCTAGTCGATGGCGACCAACTCGCCGACCGCGTGGTCACTGACCTGCCGAGGCTGCTTCAGCCCGGCGACGTGCTCGTCTTCAACGACACCCGCGTCATTCCGGCGCAGCTGGAAGGCCGCCGTGGTGAGGCGAGCATCGGCGCGACCCTCCACAAGCGCGAGGGACCGCGCGAATGGTGGGCCTTCATCCGCAACGCCAAGCGGCTTCGCGTCGGCGATAAGGTCGGATTCGGCGGAGAGGTGAATGCTTCGACCGTCGAGAAAGGCGAAGACGGGGCCGTGCTGCTCCACTTCCACGGCGACGAGCCGGTTGAGATCCTGCTCGAGCGCGCCGGCCGGATGCCGCTGCCGCCGTACATCGCTTCGCGCCGGCCCGCGGATGAAGCCGACCGCAGCGACTATCAGACCATGTTCGCGCGGGAGGAGGGCGCTGTCGCGGCGCCCACCGCCGCACTCCACTTCACTCCCGAACTCATTGCGGCGCTCGACCAGCGCGGCGTGGCCAGAGAAACGCTGACCCTTCACGTGGGCGCGGGCACGTTCCTGCCGGTCAAGGTCGACGACACTGCAGAGCACAAGATGCACGCCGAATGGGGCCGCATCGACGCGGCAACGGCGGACCGCCTGAACGCGGCGCGAGCTACAGGGGGGCGGCTGATTGCCGTCGGCACGACCTCGCTCCGCCTTCTCGAGAGCGCGGCGAACGACAGCGGCCAGATCCAGCCGTTCGAAGGGGACACCGCCATTTTCATCACGCCGGGCTATCGCTTCAAGGCGATCGACGGGCTGATCACCAACTTCCATCTGCCCAAGTCGACCTTGTTCATGCTGGTCAGCGCGCTGATGGGCCTCGACGTCATGAAGGCGGCTTACGCCCATGCGATCGATAGCGGTTACCGCTTCTACTCTTACGGCGACGGGAGCTTGCTGCTGCCCTCACGCTCCTGAGGATGCGTGCCTCTGGCGCGCTCAAGAACCGAATTCAGTTCGGCGCCGAGAAGCACGATGTAGGCCGACAGATAGAGCCACGTCAGGAATATGATCACGGCGGCGAGCGAACCGTAGGTCGCGTTGTAACTGCCGAAATTCTTCACGTAGAACGAGAAGCCGAAGGTCGCTGCGACCCAGACGATCGTTGCGACGACCGACCCGGGCGTAACCCATTGCCACGGCCGGTCCGGAACGTTCGGAGCGAAGCGATAAAGAGCCGCGATGATGAGGCTGATCGCGACCGCCGTTCCAAGCCAATAGGCCGCCTGCAGAAGGAAAGGCACGACCCCGCCCGCGCCGGGAAGCAGCCGCTCTAGGAAATTGATGACCGAGAGCCCAAGGCTCGCGACGACGAACGCCAGGATGATCCCAACCGTAATCGCCAGGGTAAGCAGCGTCACCCGAATGAAGGAGCGCGTCTCCTCGACGTCGAACACGACATTCAATGCCGTCACCATTCCTCCTGCCGCCTTCGTCGCTCCGTAAACCGACACGAGCAACGATACGAGAAGGCCCAAACCAGCCTCCGTGCTTGCGGTGCTCACGATGTTCTGCAGCTGGCCGGCGATGATTGACGAGGCTTCCTTCGGCATGCTGCTCGACAGTGCGGCGATGTCCTTCGCCACCTGCGTGGGTGATGCGATCAGCCCATAGGTCAGCACGACCGACATCAACAGCGGCACGAAGGCCAGGAAGATGTAGAAGGCGACGCCAGAGGCGATCAGCCCAAGATTATCTCCGCTGGCCTCCTTCCAGGTCGCCTTGCCGATGTGCCAGATGCCCGTGCCCGACAGGTCCAAGGGGCGCTTTCGACCCGCCGGGCTCAATTGATCAGCTCCATTCAGAGTGCGCAGTCAGAACCCGGACGATCCGGCGGTCGTGCTTTCCGAAGCGCGGCGGTCGTATTCCACACCGGTTCCCGGGGGCGGCCCAATCGGCGCCGGCTCCTCGGACCGAGGACGCAGGTTGAATTCGCCGGAGCGCGACGTGACCGAGCTCTTGAGCCGATCGATCATCGGCGAGCGCGCCGTCGCGAGCAGCCAGATCGTGCCGATCGCGATTAGGCCGACGGGTACCGGGTTCTGTTTCACAAGGTCGAGCAGCTCGCGCGCTTGTTTGGTGCCCTGCTCGCCCATCACGGACTGGGCAATGCCCTTCGGCGTCAGCTGCTCTTCCAGCTTCTGCAGCGTCTCGCCGATCTCGTCCTGCGTCTGGACGACATCCTGCTCGATTGCGGCGGCGTCATCGGTGCGATTGTCGCTCATCGTGCATGTCCTTCCTGATTGGCAATCGCCGACGGAGCTCGCTCAAGCG
>JAEVYW010000325.1 GCA_023392555.1 Pseudomonadota bacterium
GGTTGAGGCCGATCGCCTTCAACCCTTCCGCGAATGCGGCAACCTGCCGCGCGGCTTCGCTCCAGCTGATGCTGGTCCAGGCGCCATCGCGCTTCGCCCACAGGAAAGGCGCGTCGCCCTTTTCGCGGGCGCGTGTGAAGAACATTGTGACGAGATTGGGAAAGTGCTCGAGCTGGGTACGCTTGGTCATTCGCTGACCGCCTGCCCCTCACTGCGAGGATCGGCGGCGCCGACCCAACGGCCGTCGACCCACTCGATCGCATTCGCCTTGAAGCCCGGCTCGCGCGCTTCCACCTTGTGGCCGAGCGCCTGGAGCGCCGGGATCATGCCTTCGAGCGACGTTCCCTTTTCAACATAGACGGTGTCGCCAGGTGCGAAGAGCACCGGGGCAGCGATCGCTTGTTGCGCGCTCATCTTCCAATCGATGACGCCGATGATCGCCTTGGCCACCTGGACGATGATCGTCGCTCCGCCTGCAGCGCCGACGGCGAGGCGGACCTTGCCGTCCGGTCCCCAGACGATCGTCGGGCTCATCGAGCTGCGTGGGCGCTTGCCGCCTTCGACCCGATTGGCGGTCAGACAGCCATTCTTGACCGGATCGAGGTTGAAGTCGGTCAGCTCGTTGTTCAGGTAGTAACCGTTGACCATCAGCCCGGAGCCGAAAGCGCTTTCGATCGTCGACGTCAGAGAAGCGACGTCGCCCCAGCGGTCGGTCGCGACGAAATGCGACGTGCCGCGCTCCGGAACCGGCGCGGGCGTGCAAGTGAAGCTCGGCGCACCTGCCGGATTGCCCGCCGTTACCGTTGCCATCGTGCGGTCCGGGGCGATGAGGGCAGAGCGCTGCGCGAGATAATTGCTGTCCATCAAACCCGCGACGGGCACCGACACGAAGTCAGGGTCGCCCAAATATTTGTCGCGGTCCGCGTAAGCGAGACGCATCGACTCCGCCATCAGATGCCAGGCCTGCGGCGACGACGGGCCGAGGCTCGCAAGGTCGAACCGCTCGAGTTGTTTGAGGATCGCGAGAACCGTTGTTCCGCCCGACGACACCGGGCCCATCGAGCAGATGCGATAGCCGCGATAGGTGCCGCAGACCGGCGGGCGCGGCTTCGCGTCGTACGAGGCGATATCGCCGGTGGTCATCTGCGACGGATTGCGGGCGGCGCCGTTGACCGTTGCGACGATCGCATTGGCGTTCGGGCCGACGTAGAAGCTGTCGGGCCCGCGCGCTGCGATCCCTTCGAGAAAGGCGGCGAAGGCGGGATTTCGGACGAGGGTTCCGACGGGAAGCGGATTGCCGTCAGCGCCGTAGAAAAGGGCTCGACCTTCCGCCGACAATGCGCCCGTCTCCTTGGAGTCAGCGAGGCTCTCGTAGAAACGCGGCGTGATCTTGAAGCCGTCGCGAGCAAGCCGGATCGCGGGCTGGAACAAGGTTGCCCACGGCAGCTTGCCCTTTTCGCGATGGGCCATGGCCATCATTCGGATGTTTCCGGGAACACCGACGCTCTTGCCGCCGGGGATCGCTTCCTGGATCGGCATCGGCTTGCCGTCCTTGAAGAACCAGGTCGGCGTGGCTGCAGCAGGCGCCGTCTCACGGCCGTCGTAGGTGACGGGATCGCCGCCGCGCTCCGAATAGACCAGGAACCCGCCGCCGCCGATGCCCGAGCTCTGCGGCTCGACCACGTTCAGCGCGAGGAGCGTCGCGAATGCCGCGTCGGCGGCAGTGCCGCCCTGGCGAAGCATTTCCGCTCCTGCGTCGGCTGCACGAGGATCCGCCGCGGAGACCATGCCCGGAACGGACGTGCTCGGCGCGACGGCGTTCGGGGTTGCGCAGCCAGCGAGAAGAGCGACGGCTGCGGCCAGCGTGAGTAAGCGCATGGCCGGAGGTGCTAGCCCGTCCCCACGGCCTCGGCAATGCTGCTGAACCCCTCGCGCTTCAGCCGCTCCGCGAGCCCCTCGGCAATGCGGCGGCCGATGCCGGGTCCATCATAGACCATTGCTGTGTAGAGCTGAACGAGGCTGGCGCCCGCCCGGATGCGCTCCCACGCGTCGTCTGCGGTCGCAATCCCACCAACGCCGATCAGCGGAATTTCGCCTCCGCCGGCAGAGCGGAACGTCTTCAGGGCATCCAGTGCGAGCGCCTTGAGCGGAGCGCCTGACAGCCCGCCCTGCTCGCCGGCAAAGCGCGACCTGAGCGACGGTCGCGACACCGTGGTGTTCGAAACGATGAGCGCATCGACATGATGTTCGATCGCACAGCGGACGATGCGCTCGTGATCGCCACCGACGAGATCGGGCGCGACCTTGAGGAAGACCGGCTTGCTCGTCCGAACTTCATCGACTGCCGCGAGCAGATCGGAAAGCTCGTTGCCTTCCTGCAGGCCGCGAAGGCCGGGCGTATTGGGCGAACTGATGTTGATCGTAACGAAGTCCGCGACCGGCGCGGCACGACGAACACCCTCCGCATAATCGGCGATGCGATCGGCACTGTCCTTGTTGGCGCCAACGTTGACACCAATCGGACCCGCGCGGTGCTCCGGAGCGGGAAGCCGCTCAAGGGCCGCGGCCTGTCCGTTGTTGTTGAAGCCCATGCGGTTGATAACCGCCTGATCCTCGACCAGCCGGAACAGCCGCGGCTTGGGATTGCCCTTCTGCGGTTTCGGAGTGACGGTGCCCACTTCCACGAAGCCGAAGCCGAGCCCCAGCATCTGCGCGGGCACCTCGCCATCCTTGTCGAACCCTGCGGCGAGCCCAACCGGCGACGGGAAGTCGAGGCCGGCAACGGTCGTTTTCAGCGATGGCGGAAACTGAGGCGGCTGCGGCGCGGGCATCCGCTTGAGGAAAGCGATGGTCGCGCGATGGGCTCGCTCAGCGTCGAGGGCGAACGCCAAAGGGCGAACGAGGGAATAAATCGGCACCGTAATCAGATGTCATCGAGCGGGTGGCGGTGCAATCGAAGAGAGCGTGGAGGTTGAGTTTTCACCCGCAACCCACTAAATCGGACACATACAGTCCGAATTACCGATATGCGCCTGACCCATCTCGCCGATTACGCGGTCGTGATCATGACCGCTGCCGCCCGCCGCGACGCGGGCGCGCGCCTTAGCGCGAGCGAGCTGGCCCAGGAAACGGGAGTGCCCTTGCCGACCACCCAGAAATTGATGGGGCGCCTTGCCGCCGAAGGCCTGCTGACTAGCGTCCGCGGCGCTGCG
>JAEVYW010000008.1 GCA_023392555.1 Pseudomonadota bacterium
CGTCACCGTCATCGACGATTTTGCGCACAATCCGGACAAGATCGACGCGACGCTGGCAACACTTCAGGCCCTGCCCGGCCGGCTGCTCATCATGTTCCAGCCCCACGGCTACGGCCCGCTCGCGAAGATGGGCGACGAGCTTGCGGCGAGCTTCAGGAACGGCATGCGCGACGGCGACCGGCTCTATCTGCCCGATCCCGTCTACCAGGGCGGGACGGTCGACCGCACCCGCGGGTCGGACTGGCTGGCCGAGCGCATTGGCGAAAAGGCCCACCACCTTTCCGACCGCGCCGCAATCGGCGAAGCGCTGCTCGCGGAAGCCAAGGACGGCGACCGCATCGTCATCATGGGCGCCCGCGACGACAGCCTTAGCGAGTTTGCGGCCGAACTCGTCGAGCGCCTCAAATCGCGGAACTGAAGCCTGCCTGCGGCGTCACGCAGGCATGGCAAAACCCGGATCAGTAATCGGCTGGCTGCTCGCGGAAGACGACCGCGAGCGCCTGCTCCAGCAATTCGAACCCAAATATGAAAAGACCGTCGCGCATCACGTGACGCTGCAGACCAACGCCGAGCGCGAGCCCGAGCCGCGCGAGGTGAAGGCGGCGATCGTCGGGCGCACCGACGATGAGTCCGGCGTCGAGGCAATGGTCGTCACCATCGACGGAAGCACCGACCGTCCCGACGGCTCGACCTATCACATCACCTGGTCGCTGGGCCCGAACCGCCGCGCACGCGAAAGCAATGACGTGCTGAAGGAGCGCGGGTGGGAGGAGCTCGACCACCCCATTCCCGTCAGCCTCAAGCCCGGCCGCTTCTGATGGCGAAGCAACCGCATTTGTTCCTCGATTGTGACGGCGTGCTCGCCGACTTCGACGCGGGCGTAAGGGACCTGCTGGGCATGGACGCCAAGCGCTTCGAAGCGAAGCACGGGCGCGGCGAGTTCTGGAAGCGCCTTGCGCGCCACGGCAACTTCTACGGCGACCTCGAAGAGATGGAGGATGCGCAGGTCCTGTTCCAGGCCGTGAAGCATCTGAACCCCACGATCCTCACCGGCCTTCCGCTCGGCAAATGGGCGGCGCCTCAGAAGGAGCGCTGGGCTGCCAAGCATTTCCCCGGCGTGCCGATCATCACGACCATGGCGCGCCAGAAGCATTTGCACATGGAAAAAGGCGACGTGCTGGTCGACGACCGCGAAAACCATCGCAAGCTATGGGAAGATGCCGGCGGCATCTTCATACACCACAAGAGCGCGGAACAGTCGCTCCGCGCTCTCGCTGAAATCTACCCGTCGGTGAAGGCCGAAGCCGAAGCTTAAGCGGCCTGCTGAAGGTCCACCTTCTCAACCCATTCCGGCCAGAACACCGGCTCGCGGTTCGACCAGCCCGGCGCAGTCGCAGCGCTTTCGCTGATCGACTGCAGCAGGGTGCGGCGGCGATCGGGGTGCAGATGCGGCAGAGCGGCAGCGGCGCAGAACGCCGCCGGCAGCCACGGCCGTGCCGAAGCGCCGATCAGGCGCTCGTAGAGAAAGCGGTAGGCCGCGAAGTTCGGCAAGCGGTCCTGACCAAGATCGAACGCCGCGAGCGTGATCAGCATGCCCATGAACGGCTCGATCATGTCGAGACCGCTGTCGTCGGGAACCTGCAGTCGAAGATGATCGAGCTGCTTGTAGATCCGTGTCTGTGCCCGGATCGATGCGGCCTCGCCTTCATCGCGAGCCCAGCAGTCGATCGCGTCCCGGCGGCCATACGCCACATCCAGCGAACGGCGGATGTACCGCTGCGTCGCCTTAGGGAAGCTGGCGAATTCCTTCATTTCCGAGATCAGCAACGCGCCGTTCGCCGGCTGGCTGGTCCGCGTGATCATCACCCCGACTCCTTGTCCACCGGTGGGATGATGCGGTCATCTTGGTTGCGTATTGCTTAACCACAGTCCCACCCCCCATTCAGATTGAATCAGACGGGGGGCGTCACAGCAACGTTAAACTTTAACGGCTCGTCGCATGACGGTCCGATTGAGGATTCTGGGCAACTAAGTTGTGGAAAACTCGAGCCCTAGCGGTCGTTCTCGGGGAATCCGGACGATGGGACCGGATCGTCGTGGCACCCCGGCTGGGCCGCGGCGGGCGGATCCGAAGCGTCCATCGATTCGTCGCTTCCCAGGTCGACCTTCGCATCCTGGTCGTGCGGATCGCGCTTCACGTCGTCTTCCAGTTCCTTCTCCGGAGAGCTGGAAAGGACGGCGGGCGGCACATGGTCTTTACGGTCGTTCACTTGGATCTTCCTTGGCGAATCGTTGCACCCGCTGAACGACCGAGGCGCACCCCCGTTCCTCTTGCCGGCGCCGCAGAGCGCCCGCGGCTTCGACGGGCGGCATGTTCACTTCTGCCAATCGGCGTACGGTGATTGCGGGTGCACTCGGCGGAGCGATAGATAGGTGACGATGCACGGAACACTCACCCGTCCGCAAGGCAGGCTCGCCGAAGGCCGCTTCGCAGACTGGCGCCTCGCGGCGAAATCCATCCTCGGCTTCTGGATCGTCTATGCGCTGACGGTGGTCGCGCGGGCGCTGCTCGCGGCCGACCCTACGACGATCCTGACCAACCGACTGGTGATCATCGCCGTGGGCAGCGTTCTCACCGGCCTGATCTACGTCGCGATCGCGACCTTCGCCGCCGGCCGCCGCATCCGCCGCAAGGCGATCGTCGCCGGTATCGCTTCGATCGCCGCCTCTGCAGTCCTTTCCGGCACGCTGATGGGTCTCGAAGACCTGATGAAGGAGTCGAAGGAGCAGTTTCGCTACCAGGCGCGCGAAGGCGTAGTCATCGTCCAGGAAGGGCATACCGTCCGGCTCGAGCGCCATGCCCAGGAACCTCTCGTCCTGACCCTTCCCAAGG
>JAEVYW010000153.1 GCA_023392555.1 Pseudomonadota bacterium
CCCGGATTTATGGTTAATAGAACTGGACATCGCGGAGCCGGAACGATTCATCGCTGAAACGACCGGTTTGGGTTGACCCTCCGCCGCCCGGCGGGAACAAACGGGGCAACAGAAGAGCGGGGGTGTCCCTCATCCGGCAAACGGCCGTTGTGAGGTGCCACGCAAGACGGGGAATCAAAACAGTCGCCGGCGCGCGTTTTCGAGCGCCATTTGTCGCGTCTGATGGCGATTCACCGCACGTGTATCGGTTTCAATGCTTCTTTCACTCCGTTCGGCGATGCTGATTCTTGCCGCAGCCAGCGCAAGCTCCGTCGCCCCGGCCCAGGTTGGCCCCACCTCTGAACCCCTGATCCCGATGGCCAGCGCGTCATTGCCGAAGGTCGTGGTTCCGCAGGCCCTTCCTAAGATTGTTCTTCCGCCTGAGGCTTCCGAGCCCGCGGACATCGTCACCGGCGACGATAACACCGACGAAGTCGCCACTCCTGCCCCGGCAAAGCCCACCGGCGATCTCGCCTCGATGGTTTCGCAGCTTCGCAGCTCCACTCCGGGCAGCCGCGAGCTCGAATGCCTCGCCGTCGGCATCTATTTCGAATCTAAGAGCGAGCCGCTCGCGGGTCAGCTGGCCGTTGGCGACGTGATCGCCAACCGCGCCAATTCCGGCGGGCGCTTCCCGTCGAGCTATTGCGGCGTGCTGTTCCAGCGCGGCCAGTTCAGCTTCATCCGAGGCAAGTCCTGGCCGTCGGTCAATCGCTCGGGCCGCCAGTGGCAGAACGCCGTTGCCATCGCCAAGATCGTCGATGGTGACCTGAAGAACTCGGGCGCGCAAAACGCTCTGTTCTTCCATGCCAAGCGCGTGTCGCCGGGCTGGCGTCTGAAGCGCGTTGCCTCCATCGGCAACCACGTCTTCTACCGCTAAAGCCCTTTTTGCCCGGCAAAGTCTGGGCTTCGGTCACCTTATGTTCTAGCGTTCGGGGGTGAGTACCGCCCCCGAATCGCTGATCGAACCATGTTTCCAGGACGCTCCGCCGATTGCGGCCGAGGTCGCGCGCGGCGTGACCCGGCTGTTCTGCCGGCAGGACCTGTTCGCCATCTGTGAAGTGCCGCTGCCCAACGGGCGGCGTGCGGACATGATGGCGATCGACGCCAAGGGCGCGCTGACGATCGTCGAGATCAAGGTCGCGAAGTCCGACCTGCTCGGCGACGCGAAGTGGACCGATTATCTCGAATATTGCGACCGCTTCTTCTGGGCGGTGCCGCCAAACCTCTCATCGATTTGCGAGGGTGAGCGCTTTCTCCCCCGGGAGGCGGGCCTGATCGTCGCGGACCGCTACGATGCCGTGCTGGTTCGCGAGGCGCTCAACCGTCCGCTCGCGCCTGCACGCCGCAAGGCTGAGCTTCTTCGTTTCGCCAGGCGCGCGGCGCGGCGCCTGTCCGCGCAGATCGATCCGAGCCTGGGCGAGGCGTTCTAGAGCTTACTTCAGCTTGAAGTCGTCGAGCTTCACGTCCTCCGGCTTCACCGGCGTTTTGCCTGGCGTCTTCGCGGTGGACTTCGAAGCGTCGATCGCGGCGAGGATGTCCCGCGCCCTGGCATCCCGCTTGGCATAGTCGCGCGCCGTGTATCCCGCGGCCGAATCGGCTTTGTCGGGATTGGCGCCCTTTGCGAGCAGGAGTTTCACGACCGGCAGCTGCCGCTGCTGAACCGCAATGATCAGCGGTGTTTCGCCCATGCGGTTGGCGAGATCGACCTTCGCGCCTGAACCAAGCAGCAGCTCAACCGCGTCGACATAGCCCACGCGCGCCGCGGCAATCAGCGGCGTGTCGCCGTTACCGTCCTGCAGGTTCAGGTCAGCCTTCTTCCCGATCAGGTAGCGCGTCCACATCTCGTCGCTGCGGGAGATGACGACGTTGAGCGCGGTCTGCCCCTTGCCGTTGCGGCTGTTGATGATCGTCGGACGCTTCTCGATGAGATCGAGGACCTTGTCGTTGTCGCGCGAGACAACCGCGTTGATGAAGGGCTCCGCGTCCGAGACATATTGCGCTGTGGCGGGTGCCGACAGGCTCGCTGCGCCGAGCAAAATCAACAAAGCTTTCCGCATGATCAGCCCCTTAGCCCCAAATCCCGCTGCTTGATTGGCGCCAGTTAGCAGACCATGTCTGAACTTGTCATGGCCGGCGACACGCCCTTCTGGGAAAAACCCCTGAACGAACTCGACGCGGGCGAGTGGGAGGCCCTGTGCGACGGCTGCGGCCGGTGCTGCCTTCACAAGCTCGAGGATGAAGAGACGGGCGCGATCTTCCCGACCAATGTCGCTTGCGCGCTCCTCGACCGCCGCAACGGCCAGTGTTCGGATTACACCCATCGTAAGAAGCGCGTGTTCGACTGCGTCGTCCTCGACCGCGCCAAGCTCGGCACGCTCGACTGGCTGCCGCAAAGTTGCGCCTACCGGCTGCGCGCGGAAGGCAAGCCGCTTCGGCCGTGGCATTATCTGATCTCGGGGAGCCGCGAGACGGTTCACGAAGCCGGCCAATCGACGCGCGGCTGGACTGTCAGCGAAGTCGATGTCGAGGAGCTTGAGGACCATCTGGTTGACCGGCCGCTCTGAGGCCCTCGTCCGGCATGACGATCTTCCGCTTCCGGTCGAGATTCGGCCGGTTCGCGGCGCGCGGCGATTGCGCCTGCGGCTAGACGACAAGCGGGGACTACTGAAACTCACCGGTCCCCTGCGGATGAACCGCAAGGCGGCGCTGGCCTGGGCGGCGGAGCAGCGTGAGTGGGTCGAATCGCAACTGGCGGCGATGCTGCCCGACGAGCCATTCGTGCCCGGTGCGGTGATTCCATTAGAGGGACAGGACGTCACCCTGGTGTGGGATGCGGCGAAACCCCGCACCGCCCGGCTGGACGGCGGCCAGCTTGTTTGCGGAGGCCCGAGTCACGGCTTCGCGCGGCGGATCGAGACGTTCCTGAAGCGCCGGGCGCTAGATGTCCTATCGGAGGAAAGCGCCGAGATTGCCGGTCGCGGTGGTCTCACCGTTGCGCGCGTCAGCATCGGCGATGCCGACACACGCTGGGGCAGTTGCACGAGCGGCGGACGAATCCGCTACAGCTGGCGCCTGATCCTCGCTCCGCCTGCAGCGCGCCGCTACGTGGTCGCGCACGAGGTCGCGCATCTCGTCCACATGAACCATGGGCCCGACTTCAAGGCGCTCGAACGGCGCCTGTTCGAAGGCGACGTTACCGGCGCCCGATTATTGCTGCGGCGTTGGGGACCCCGGCTGCGGCGACTGGGGCGGGGCGACTGAGCGCGGCCCCGGCGGCCGGTTGGGGTCGGGCCGAATCACCTGCGGCTGATTGGGATTGACCGGCTGCGGTTGCGGTTGCGGCTGGCGCTGGTTGGGCGGAAGGACCCGATCCAGCCATTCCTGATCCACCTGCTGATCGGTCGTCGGCTGCTGCGGGATCTGCTGTCCCGGATAAGGCTGCTGATCGCCGGGTAGCGGATTGCCGTTTTCGTCGACGAGCGGCTCGAAGCCGATCTGGTTCTCGTCCCAGCCCGCTTCTTCAGAGGTGAGATCCCAGTCGGGCATCGGCACTTCGGTCTGGAAATTCTCGACCGGCCGCTTGGCCACCGCAACGGTCATGAAATCATGAAAGGCGCGTGCCGGCGCGGTGCCACCCTGAAGACCGGCAATCGGGCGCGCGTCATCGCGACCCATCCAAACGCCGGTCGTCAGGCCGCTCGAGAAGCCGATGAACCAGCCGTCCTTGTTGGAGGTGGTCGTCCCCGTCTTGCCCGCGACCGGGCGCCCGATTGCAGCGGCGCGGCCGGTGCCGGTCATGACCGCCGACTGCAGCAGGTCCGTCATCTCAGCGGCAACCCAAGGCGCAACCAGAACGCGGCCTTCCTGCTCATGCTGCTGGTACAGAAGCTTTCCGTCGGCCGTCATCACACGCCGAATCGCGTAGGGCGTGACGGCGACGCCCTGGTTCCCGACTGAGGCAAAGGCCCGGGTCATGTCGATCAGACGTACGTCGCTCGTTCCGAGCACCATCGAGGGATAGGTCGAAAGCTGGCTGCTAATGCCGAACCGCCTAGCCATGTCGGCAATCGTGCCGAAGCCGAGCTGGGCGCCGATCTTGGCGCTGATCGTGTTGATCGACCGCGAAAAGGCTTCCCTCAGGGTGACGGGACCGGCGTAGGTCCGCGTGGAGTTGCGCGGCGTCCATCCTTCGATCGTCACCGGCTCGTCGACGATCGTGTCGGTCGGCTTCATCCCCGATTCGAGTGCCGAGAGGTAGACGAACAGCTTGAACGCCGAGCCCGGCTGGCGCTGGGCCTGGGTCGCGCGATTGTAGATCGAATCGACATAATCTCGGCCGCCGATCATCGCGCGAACCGCTCCGTCGCGGTCGATTGCGACCAGGGCGCCCTGGGCGCCCTTCGGCGTATTCGCTGCGATCGCCCGTTCGGCTGCGGCCTGCGCTCCGACATCGAGCGTGGTCCACACGTCGATGGGCTCGCTGGTCTCGTCGATGAGCGTATCCAGTTGGGGCAGGGCCCAGTCGGTGAAGTAGCGCACGCTATTCTGCTTGGCCGTCGCCTGGATCTTGATCGCCGCGGGGTCGGCGTTTGCCGCGCGCTCCGGGCTGACGAAGCCGTTCTGGACCATCGACTGGATGACGACCGCAGACCTGTCTCGCGCTGCCTGGACGTCGGCGGTCGGGGAATAGCTGGACGGCGCCTTGACGAGGCCGGCGATGATCGCGGCTTCGCCGAGCGAGAGCGAGCGGGCGCTGTGGCCGAAGAAACGGCGCGAAGCGGCGTCGATACCGTAAGCGCCGCCGCCGAAATAAACGCGATTGAGGTAGAGTTCGAGGATCTGGTTCTTCGAGAACTTCCGCTCGATCGCCAGCGCGAGGACGGCTTCCTTGACCTTGCGCCCAAACGTCCGGCTGTTGGTGAGGAAGATGTTACGAGCGAGCTGCTGCGTGATTGTCGAGCCGCCCTGCGCCCAGGCGCCGCGGTCTACGCGGACCTTGACTGCGCGAGCGACGCCGATCGGGTCGACGCCAGGGTGCGAGCGGAAACGCTTGTCCTCGACGGCAATCATCGCAGCGCGCATTTCAGGCGGAATGTCGTTGTAACGCAGCCACTGCCCGAAGCTGGGGCCGAGATTGACGAGAACGACGCCGGTCGACGATCGGACGCGGATCATCTGGCCCAGATCAGAGC
>JAEVYW010000171.1 GCA_023392555.1 Pseudomonadota bacterium
CTCCGGAGCAGCCCAGCCGCGCCAGAGACGGCAGATCATCAGACGCGCATCGGCATCAGGACGTAGAGCGCGTCGCTCTTGTCATTCTCGCGCAGAAGGGTCGGCGCTGCCGCGTCGGCCAGGTGCACCTCGACCGTGTCGCCGTCGATCTCGCCGAGGATGTCGAGCAGGTAACGGGCGTTGAAGCCGATCTCGATATTTTCCGCCCCGTAGTCCGCAGCGAGCTCTTCGGTTGCCGTTCCGGCCTCGGGCGACGTGACCGACAAAGTGACCTTGTCGCGGTCGACCATCTTTTTGACGGCGCGGGTCTTCTCGCTGGCGATGGTCGACACGCGGTCGACGCCCTGAGCGAAGGTCTTCGGGTCGAGCTTCAACAGCTTGTCGTTCCCCGTCGGAATCACACGGTTGTAGTCGGGGAAGGTCCCGTCGATCAGCTTGCTGGTCAGGACCGCGCTGCCGAGGCCGAAGCGAACCTTCGTCGACGACATCGAAACTTCGACCGTGCCTTCGAGCTCTTCGAGGAGCTTGCGAAGCTCGGCGACGCATTTGCGCGGGACAATCACGTCCGGCATTCCGTCGGCGCCGTCGGGCTTCGCAACCGTGACACGTGCGAGGCGGTGGCCATCGGTGGCCGCAGCCTTCAGCTGGTCGTCTGCCACATGCAGGAAGATGCCCATCAGGTAGTAGCGCGTCTCTTCCGTCGAGATGGCGAAGCGCGTCTTGTCGATGATCTGGCGGAGCGTCGCTGCAGGAAGCTCGAAGCGCGTCGGCAGCTCGCCTTCGGCAATGACCGGAAAATCGTCGCGTGGAAGCGTTGAAAGATTGAAACGCGCCCGGCCCGCGGACAGCTGCATCTTGCCCTCGGCGGCATTCAGCTCGACCTGGCTGCCGTCGGGCAGCTTGCGAACGATATCGAAGAGCGTGTGAGCGGAAACCGTCGTCGCGCCAGCCTGATCGACCGTTGCCGGAACGCTTTCATCGACCTGCAGGTCGAGGTCGGTCGCCATCAAGCGGATCGATCCGTCGTCGCGCGCCTCGATCAGCACGTTCGACAGGATCGGAATGGTGTTCCGGCGTTCCACGACCGACTGGACGTGGCTCAGGCTCTTGAGGAGTGTCGCCCGTTCAATCGTCGCCTTCATGCCTTGCCCCTGCCCCCAAACCTGAAGCTTGTCGCTAAGGTTTATAGCGAGCGCTTCGCGGCTTGGAAGCAGGGAATGCGGCGATAATTACTGTTGTTTCGGTGCGGCCGGTGCTGCCGACGGGGTCAGGACCGCATCGATCGTGTGAACCACGCCGTTGGAGCGCTTCTGATCCGCTTCGACCACCGTCGCCTTGGTGCCGGCGCCGTCGGTAAGGACGATCTTGCCGCCATCCTTGGTCGCGGTGAGCGTTTCGCCGCCCATGGTGCCGATAAGGGCCTTGCCCTTGCCGTTGTCGATGGCCTTGCCGAGGTCCTCCGCAAGCACCGTGCCGGGCAGGATGTGATAGGTCAGGATCCGCGTCAGCTCGGCACGGTTCTGCGGATTGGCGGGGTCCTTGAGGGCGCCCTCGACCTTGCCGAATGCCGCGTCGTTCGGGACCAGAACCGTATACGGGCCGGGGCCGCCGAGCGTGCCGTCGAGGCCGACGGCCTTCGCCGCCTTGAAGAACTGTCCGTTCTGGTCGAGGCCAGCGGCGATCGTCTCGCCACCGGCTTCCTTCTGCGCTTCCGCCGACTGGCCGGTGTTCGCCTGATTGGCGTTACCGTCGTTCTTGCCGCAGCCGGCAATCGCCAGCGCAAGCATTGCAGCGGGTGCAATGAGTCCAAGCTTCAAGCCATCCTCCATTGTTTTTGGTTTTCGTTTGGCAGGTGAAACGGCCCGGCAACGCATGCCGAGCCGTTTCCGATCCATGGCTGCTGAGCCTAGGTCAGCAGGGAGGCCACGATCGCAGTGACCAGACGGGTCGTCGGGTCGACCTGATAGACGTTGCCGTTGGCATAACGGTACCAGGCGTCGTTCGTATCGTAGTAATTGTCCCGATAGGCGTAGGGGACGTTGTACACGTCATAGCCCATCGGAAGAGCCTGTCCGACCGACAGCCCCGGCGACAGCAACGACGCGACCGACGTAATCAGCTGCGACTGCGGGTCGACCTGATAGATCGCGCCCGGGGCGTAGCGATAATAATAGTCGTCCGTGTCGTAGTACAGGTCACGGTACTGGTACGGCACGTTGTAGTAGCTGTAGCTCGCAGGGAGCATCTGCCCGACACCGTAACCGCGATCCAGCAGTGGGATCATGTTGTCGATGTACCCGTTGTACGGGTCGATCTGGTACACGTACCCGTTCTCGTACCGGTAATCGTAGTACGGATTGTCCTGGTAGAACGGCTGGTAATAGCTCGGAACGTAATAGTTCGAGTTGTTGAGGTACGGGAACGGCTGACCGATCCCATAGCCGGCGCCGATCAACGGCAGCAGCGAATTCACCAGATTGTTGTCGCGGTCGACGCGATAGACGTAGCCGTCGCCATAACGATAATAATAATCGTCATTGTCGCGATAGAGATCGCGAAGACCCAGGGGCAGCACGTTCGACCCGTAGATCGAAGGAAGGGCCGCGCCGACGAACGCCATGTTCCGGTAGTCGCGGTCACGGTCGTTGTAGCCACGCGCCTGGCCAGGAGGGACACAGGCCGGCGACTTCTTGGCTAGGCCCGGAGGGCAGCCATAAGCGAAGCTGGCAGGGACCCGATCACCGAAGATGCGTTTCCAGCGACGCGCGTCGTCGCGATCGAAGTCGCGACTGCGGTCACCGAAACGGACGTTGTTGCGGACCTCCACAAAACGGTTCCGCTCACGAGTGTCGAAGCGATTTTCAAACCGCTCCCGGTCACGGCCACGCAGTGCCGCGACGCGGTTGTCGTTGCCGCGCATCTTGATGCGCTGCTCATTACGATCGCGCCCGCGGAACTGATTGCGCTCGGCGAGACGCTGCATCTGCCGCATTTCCGACTTGCCGTTGCCGCGCGCCTCGAAGCGCTTACCGCGGTTTTCAACGCGCTGAGCCTTGCCGTGGCCACGCTCCTGGAAGCCGGCGAAGCGCATCGCGCGCTCATTGCCACCGCCACGACGTTCCATCTTCATGGCGCGCTGTCCGCCGCCGCGGCGTTCGAACGACGCCTGTGCGCGAGCCTTGCCGCCGCCATGCCGCTCCATCTGAAAACGGGCCTGGCTGCCTCCTCCGCCACCACGGCGTTCGAACTTGGCTCCTCCGCCGCCGTGGCCACCGCCACCGCCGCCACGCTGAGCCTGGGCGGCATGACCGCCGCCGCCCTTACCATTTCCACCGCCGTTGCCCGGCTTTGCACTTGCAGGCATGGCGATCGCCAGCGCCGCGACGCCGGCCGCGAGGAAGATGTTCCTCATCGCAGATCTCCTTAGCTTTTGCGTGCTCAAACGGCCCTCGAACAAGGCCGTTCCACACTTGGGTCTGGGATGAGACCTTCTACCGCACTGGCCTGAACCTTATATTTCAAGCACTTGCAGGCGAGGTTAGGATTTTATGTCGGCTCTCAGACGCTTCGCGGCGAACAGGTAGAAGACAGCGGCGAGCAGATAAAATGCGAGGCCGTAAAGGATCGAATATCGCAGCGAATCCTCCCCGTGAGCGGCCTTCATCGCGTCCGACATCCAGCCGAGAAAATAGATTCCGAAGGCTATCCCGATCAGGTTGTTGATGAACAGGAAGCTTGCGGAAGCGGTCGCCCGCATCGACGGCAGAACGATATGCTGGACGGCGGTGATGACTGGCCCAAGCCAGGCCAGAGCGAGCATCTGGCCGATGGTGAACAGGATCCAGGCAATCGTCAGGTTCGGCGCGAAGAGGCCAAGAGCGAAGGTCGGCGCAGTGATGAGGAAGCAGACCGCCGGAATCAGCGCATAACCGCCGGGGCGCGACGAGCCGATACGGTCGCCGAACCACCCGCCAAGCCAGGTGCCGAGCGCTCCGCCGACGAGGACGATCGAACCGTAGAACCAGCCGACCTGATCGAGCGGTAGGCCGAAGCTGCGATTGAAAAAGCTCGGCAGCCAGAAGATCAGGCCATAGCCGAGGATCGAGCCGGAGGCGGCGCCGAACGACAGCAGCCAGAAGCTTGGCGTCCGCGCCAGTGCCTGGAACACGCCCGATGCCGGCGCATCGGCAGGCGGAGCTGCGTCGAAGCGGCCGCGTTCGGGTTCAGGGATAAGGAACTTGATGAGCAGCGCGGCGGGCAGGCCGATCAGTCCGACGATGACGAACGCGCTGCGCCACGACAGATGCGACGCCAGCCAGCCGCCGAAAAACACGCCCAGGGCCGAGCCGATCGGAATGCCAAGCGAGTAGAACGCCAGCGCTCGCGAGCGCTTTTCGCGCGGGAAATAGTCGGAGATCAGAGAATAGGACGGGGCGATGCCGCCCGCTTCGCCGACCGCGACGCCCATGCGGGCGATGACCAGCTGCGAATAGCCCTGGACCATCCCGCACGCCGCGGTGAACAGGCTCCACATCGCCACGGCTGCAGAGATGATCGTCACGCGGCTCTTGCGGTCGGCAAGCCAGGCGATCGGGATCGCGATCACCGCATAGAAGATGCCGAACGCGACGCCGAGCGTGCTCAGCGCGGTGTCGGAGAGGTTGAATTCCGTCCGGATCGGCACGGCGAGGACACCGATGATGTTCCGGTCGATGAAGTTGAAGATGTAGGCGAACAAAAGGAGCAGGAGCACGCGTGTCCGAAGCGCGCGTGCTCCTGCATCATTGGCGTCTTCCTGCCTCAGAAGTGCACCCCGAACGAAGCCCAGACCTGACGCGGGTTGCCGTAGAACGCGGTCAGCGTGCCTTCCTTGCCCGTACCCGAGATGAAGTTGCCGGTTGCTGGATTGACCAGCAGCTCCCCCGTTTTCGGATCGGCGCTCAGGAAAGTGTAGCCGGACGTCTTATATTCCTTGTCCAGCAGGTTCCGACCGTGGAGGCCGACGGTGTACCGCCCACCCGCAGAGGACCATTGCATGTTGGCATCCCAAAGAGCGAAGCCCTTTTGATCGAGATAGGGGTTCGGGATTTCGAACTGATAGGTCTTGCTGCGGTAGGACAGCGTCGTGTTCAGGTTTAGGCGGCCGCCGCTCATCGGCGCGCTGTAATCGAGCGTTCCGCTGGTCGTCCACTTTGGAGTGTTCTGGACCTTGCGGAAGTCCGCGACGTCCGACGGACCGACGCCCGGCAGGTTGGTGACATACTCGAGATACTTGGCGTCCAGGTAGCCGAGCGACCCCGACAGGTTCAGCCGGTCGCCGGCCGAAGCAAGGTCGCGTGCGAGCGTCGAATTGGCCTCCAGCTCAACGCCGCGGAAGCGCGCCTTGCCGGCGTTAGCCGTGACACCGCAGAATGTATTCACGCCTGCGACGGTGCAGGGAGCAGAGCCCGGGATCTGCACGTCCGTGTAGTTCGCCTGGAATAGCGCCAGGGCGACATCCACTCCGAGGAACGGACGGCCTTTGTAGCCAAGCTCGTAGCTCTTCACCTGCTCCGGATCGAAGCTGATGAAGTCCGCGATCTCGTTCTGGTCCTTGACCCCGTTGCCGTTGGTGTCGGGGGCATTCACCGCCGTTCCGCGAGGATCGAAGCTGCCGCCTTTGAAGCCCTGCGAGTAGCTGGCGTAGACAGTGTGGTCGCGGGTCGGCTTGAAGCTGACCGAGGCACGTGGCGTGAACTTCTTGAACTTGCGCGAACCTTCGAAGTCGGTCTGCGGAGCTCCGAACGGAATGCCGAGGCCGCCGAAATAGGTCGACCCGCCGCCGGCGTAGAAGATGCGGAAGATGTCGCCGTCACGCTTGTCCCAAGTGTAGCGGCCACCTGCAGAGACGCTGAGCTGCGGCGTGATGTCGAAACTCGCGTCGGCGAAGATCGCCGTGGTCTTGGTTCCGACCTTGGCATTGGTGTGCGTGGCGAGGCCGGGGACCGTGGTGAACACGCGCGTATCGAAAATCGTCAGCGCGTCGGCGTTCAGATAATAGATGCCCGCGACGCCATTCAGCCGGCCCTGTTCGAAGACGACCTGGCCTTCCTGGCTGAACTGCTTGTTCTTGTAGATGCTGGCGACGTCGAGATCCTCCGTCGGAAGTGCATCGAAGTCGATCGGCGAGTAGGTTGAGTCCTTACGGTAGGACGTGATCGAGCGAAGCTTGATCCCGTCCGTTACCGCGAGCTCACCGAGGAACGTCGCTCCGCCGCTCTTCACCTTCTGCTCGGGCGTGAGAAGCGCACCGCGCGTGTCGAACACGTCGTTGAGAACCGGTGCGTGGGTCAGAAAGCTTTCGATCAAGCGGTGACCGCCGCGCGGCAGGCTGTAATCCCAAGTGTAGTCGCCGGACAGGCGGAAGAAGCTGCCCGCACCCGGCTCAGCCTCGACCGTGCCGCGAAGGGCCCAGATATCCTTGTTGTAGTTTTCCTTGCCGGTGGTGAGGTTATCACCGAACCCACCGCGGCTGAGGCGGGCGACGCCCGCGCCAAGCTTGATGCCTTCGGTAAGCGGTGCCGACGCCTTCATCACGAGGTCGGCCTGCTTGTACGTGCCGAGGTTCGCGCGGACATCGAATTCCGGATAGTCGCTCAGGCGCTTGGTCACATATTTGATCGCGCCGCCGATGGTGTTGCGGCCGTAGAGCGTGCCCTGCGGGCCGCGGAGGACTTCGATCCGCTCCACATCGTAAATGTCGAGGACCGCAGCCTGCGGCCGGTTGAGGTAGACGTCGTCGAGATAGAGGCCAACGCCCTGTTCGAACCCGGCGACCG
>JAEVYW010000093.1 GCA_023392555.1 Pseudomonadota bacterium
GTCCACCCCCTCGCCGAAGCGCGCCATTTCGTCCGGCGAATATTCCTTGGTCGAAATGATGGTCCACAGCACAGCCGCAAACAAAGCGGCGCCACCAAACCAGAAGCTGTAGCGGACGGTGTCGGGAATGCCGCCATTGGCCGCTTCGTTCGATACCCCGAAGTGGTCCAGCATCCACGGGAAGATCGAGCCGATGACGGCGCCGATGCCGATAAAGGCCGTCTGCACCGCGTATCCGGCGGTGTGCTGGTCCTTGCGCAACATGTCGCCGACGAACGCGCGGAACGGCTCCATCGAAATGTTCAGGCTCGCATCGAGCATCCAAAGCAGGAGCGCGGCCATGAGCAGCACCGGCGCGAGTGGCATCAGGAACAGCGACAGCGCTGCGAGGATCGCGCCGGCGAAGAAGTACGGCCGCCTGCGCCCGAGGCGGCCTAGCCAGGTGCGGTCGGACATGTGGCCGATGATGGGCTGAACCAGCAGACCCGTAAGCGGGGCCGCGACCCACAAAGCCGGCAAATCGTCGAGGCTCGATCCCAGCGACTGGAAGATGCGCTACATGTTCGCGTTTTGAAGCGCGAAGCCGATCTGAATGCCGACGAAGCCGAACGAGATATTCCACAAGCCTGCGATCGACTGGCGCGGTTTGTCGATCGTCGTCTGCTGATCCATGGCTTGCCTCTCCCCGATTCCGTTTAAGGCTGGCAGAAGCGGGGCGCGTTCGCAAACGGCTGATTGGTCAGGTCGAGCGCGTCGACTCCCGGACCGCCAAGCGTACCGGCAGCAGCCGATTGCGCGCAGGGCGCTCGTCTATCGCAGCGATCAACGCATCGATGAGGGCCTCTCCAGCCTCTCGCGGGTCCTGGGTCACGGTCGTCAATGGAGGGCTCGACAAGCTTGCCGCCGGGATATCGTCGAAACCCACCACTTCAACGTCGTCTGGGATCTTCTTCCCAAGCGCCTGCAGCGCATGCATCGCGCCAATCGCAGTGACGTCACTTCCCGCGAAGATTGCGTCGAACTTAACGCCACGCCGCAGCAATTCCGTCGCTGCCTCACGGCCGGACGCCTCGCTGGGATGAGCATCGACCTGCAGCGCGGGGTCCGGCTCCAGCCCTGCGGCCCGCAAGGCGCTGCAATAACCCGAATAGCGCTCCAGAAACTCGGGGTAGGCCGCGTTTGCGGTCCCTAGGAATGCGATGGACCGGCGCCCGTGCCTCAGGAGATGCTGAGTGGCGTCGCAACCGCCCTGCGCATTATCGCAGCCGACCGTCGTTCCGATCTGCGATTCATTCGCCGATCCCCATCGCACGAAATGCGTGCCTCGCTCGACCAGCTTTTCGAGCTTGGGCTGATATTCGGTGTAGTCGCCATAACCGAGCAGGATGATACCGTCGGCTTTTCGGCTGTCCTCGTAATCGACGTGCCAGTCCGACGAGAGCTGCTGCGTCGAGATCAGCAGGTCGTAACCGCGTGCCGAACAGCAACGCACCATCGGCCCAAGCATCGACAGATAGAAGGGATTGAGCAGCGCGCCTTCACCCGGCGTTTCCTCGAAGAACAAAACCGCGAGGGTTCGCGATTGCCGGCGTCTTAGCCCAGACGCATTCTTGTCGACCTTGTAGTTAAGCTCGGCCGCCGCTGCGAGGACGCGAGCGCGTGTCTCTGCGCTGACCGACGGCGAACCCGACAGTGCCCTCGAAACGGTGGGCTGCGAAACGCCCGCCAGCGCTGCAATATCGAACGAAGTTGGCCGCCGCTGCATTCTGATCCGGGAAGCTATGCGGTCTGAATACGTATGTATAGCCGTTGGCCCAGCTTCCACCGCCGTAAACACCTGATATCTCTGAACGTGGAGAGAAAAGGGCCCGAGGGGTCCTTTGGCGGCCGGTGGGAAACGGCCGCGATTGAGGGGGCATACATTATGACCAATTCCACTCGTCTGCGCCTTGCGGCGGCCGTGAGCCCATTCGCGATGGCGCTTTCGATGGCCGCTCCGTCGGCTGCTTTCGCTCAGGCCGCAACGGTCGATCCGGCGCAGAACCAGCCTGCGGCAGCCGCTGCCGAAGCGACACAATCGACGCCTGCAGACGCCGCGTCGCAAGGCGACAACAAGGAAATCGTCGTCACCGGCTTCCGGGCTGCGTTGCAGAGCGCCGTCAGCACCAAGAAGCGCAACGACCAGATCGTCGAGTCCGTGTCGGCCGAAGACATCGGCAAGCTGCCGGATGCGTCCATCTCCGAATCGATCGCGCGGCTGCCGGGCCTGACGTCGCAGCGTCTTCCGGGCGGCGGTCGCAGCTCGCTGATCACGGTTCGTGGACTTGGTCCGGACTTCACCACGACGACGCTCAACGGCCGCCTGCAAACGTCGACGAACGACGTCCGCGCCGTGGAATATGACCAGTATCCCTCGGAAGTCGTCAGCGCCGTCGACGTGTACAAGACGCCGAACGCCAGCCTCATTGGCCAAGGTCTTTCGGCCGGCGTCGACATTCGCACCATCCGCCCGCTCGCGATCAAGAACCGAATTCTCGCGGTTGGCGTGAAGGGCATTTACGCGGGGTTGGGCAAGGTTAACCCCGACAGCAAGAAGTTCGGATACCGGGTCAACGGAACCTACGCGGATCAGTTCGCCGACGGCACTCTGGGTGTCGCGCTCTCCGCGGCTTATGTGAACGAGCCGTATCAGACTAAGGAAGAGCGCGGTTGGGGCTGGCCGGGATCGGGCAGCTCGACGGATCCGTACATTCTCGGCGGCCTGGAGAGCTACAACAGCTCGTCGACCCTGAAGCGTCTCGGCCTGACGGGCACCGTCCAGTACGAAATCTCTCCGTCGCTGATGTTCACCGCCGACGGCTTCTATTCGAAGTTCAAGGACGACCAGGTTCGTCGCGGCGTTGAAATTCCGCTGGCCTGGGGCGGCGCGACGCTTTCCAACGCGACGATCGAAGACGGCGTGCTCACGAGCGGCACTTTCTCGAACGTCCCCGCGGTGGTGAACAACAAGGCCGCGCGTCGTCACGCCGACCTCTACTCGCTGGGCGGCAACCTGAAGTATGACGGCCAGAACGGCTGGAAGGGCTCGCTGGACGTGGGTTGGTCCAAGACCGACCGCAAGGAAACCGACCTGCAGACAAACGCGGGCACCGGTCCCGGCGCATTGGGTGCCAACGACACGGTCAATGTGGAGATTCGCGACAGCGGTATCTTCGTCACCGATCACGTCCTCGACTATTCGGATCCGTCGCAGATCTTCAT
>JAEVYW010000207.1 GCA_023392555.1 Pseudomonadota bacterium
CTGCATGACGCTCTATTTCACCCGCGAGCATGAATGGGTTCGCGTCGAAGGAAACACCGCAACCGTCGGGATTTCCGATCACGCCCAGCAGGCGCTCGGCGACATCGTCTTCGCCGAAGTCCCCGAAGCAGGTCGCGAACTGACGAAGGGTCAGGAAGCTGCGGTCGTCGAGTCCGTTAAGGCGGCGTCGGACGTTTACGCGCCGGTTGGCGGCAAGGTCGTCGAAGGCAATGCAGCCGTCGCCGACGACCCCGCGCTGGTGAACCGCGATCCCGAAGGCGAGGGCTGGTTCTTCAAGCTCGAGTTCAGCGACGCTGGCCAGGTCGACGGGCTGATGGACGAAGCCGCCTATCGCGACTGGGTTGCAACCCTCTGAACCAGGCTGCCGCCTCGACCAGTCGTTGGAACGCGGCGGACTATGCGCGCGCGGGGCGGTTCGTTGCCGACTTAGGCGAGGCGGCGCTCGATTTGCTCGACCCGAAGCCGGGCGAGCGGATCCTCGACATTGGCTGCGGCGACGGGGCGCTGACGCGCAAGATCGTCGAGCGCGGCGCTGACGTCGTGGGCGTCGACAACTCTTCCGAGCTCGTCGCGGCCGCTTCGGCGATCGGTCTTGATGTCCGCGACATGGACGCTGTCGACATGACCTTCGCGGGCGAGTTCGACGCGGCCTTCTCCAACGCGGCGCTGCACTGGATGCTCGACAAGGATCGGGTGGCCCAGGCCGTGTTCTTTGCGCTGAAGCCCGGCGGCCGCTTTGCCGGCGAGATGGGCGGGGAGGGCAATCTCGCCCGCCTTCGCGAGACGCTCGACGCCGAACTGGTGGCGAGGGGCTTTCCGCCTCCGTTGGAATCTTCCAACTGGTACCCGCGCGTGGAAGATTTTGCCGCGGTCTATGAAGCTGCCGGTTTCACCGAGATCGATGCTCGCCTGATCGAGCGGCCAACACCCTTGCCGAGCGGTGTGGCCGATTGGGTGCTGACCTTCCGCAAGGGCTGGCTCGACCGGGCCGAAGTTCCCGAGGACGAGCGAGCCGAGATTGCCGCTGCCGTCGCCTCCACCTTCGGCAGCGAGACTGCCGATTACGTCCGCCTCCGCTTCATCATGAGGAAGCCAGATTGATGCGTTACCTTCCGCTGAGCGACGCCGACCGCAGCGACATGCTGCAGGTAATCGGCGCCGGCTCGATCGACGAACTGTTCAAGGATGTGCCGGAAGAGGCGCGGCTGACGGGCCCCGTCGAGGGCCTCCCGCTGCACGCGCCTGAATTATCGGTCGAACGGCACATGGCCGCCCTCGCACGCAAGAATGTCGTCGCCGGTGAAGTGCCGTTCTTCCTCGGTTGCGGCGCGTACAAGCATCACATTCCCGCAACTGTGGATCACATCATCCAGCGAGGCGAGTTCCTGACCGCCTACACGCCCTATCAGCCGGAAATCGCGCAGGGCACGCTGCAGGTGCTGTTCGAATTCCAGACGCAGGTCGCGCGCCTGTACGGCTGCGAAGTCGCCAATGCGTCGATGTACGACGGCTCGACGGCCTGCTGGGAAGCGATCGTCATGGCGCGGCGGATCACCCGGCGCGAGAAGGCGATCGTCTCGTCCGGGCTCCACCCGCACTACGTCGGCGTCTGCCAGACGATGGCGAAGTTCACTGGCGACGTGCTAGAGACGTCGCTCCCGACGCTGACCGCCGAGACCGATGCAGAGCGACTGATCTCCGCGATCGACGACCAGACCAGCGCCGTCGTCGTCCAGTACCCCGACATCCTTGGCCGCATCACCGACCTCACGCCGATTGCGGATGCGGCGCATGCGAAGGGCGCGCTGCTGATTGCCGTCGTGACCGAGCCTGTCGCGCTTGGCCTGATCCGCTCGCCCGGCGAGATGGGCGCGGACATCGTCGTCGGTGAAGGTCAGTCGATCGGCGTCGGCCTTCAGTTCGGCGGTCCTTACGTCGGCTTGTTCGCGACGCGCGAGAAGTACGTCCGTCAGATGCCGGGCCGTTTGGCCGGCGAGACGGTCGATGCAGAGGGCAAGCGCGGCTTCGTTCTGACGCTCTCGACCCGCGAGCAGCATATTCGCCGCGAGAAGGCGACGTCGAACATCTGCACCAATTCAGGCCTCTGCGCCCTGGCGTTCTCCGTGCACATGACGTTGCTCGGCGAGAAGGGGCTGCGACAGCTCGCTTCACTGAATCACGCGCGCGCACGCGAGGCCGCGGATCGCCTCGGCGCAATTCCCGGCGTCGAGCTGGTCAATGACGCCTTCTTCAACGAGTTCACCCTGAAGCTCCCGGTCGAGGCTCGGCCCGCGGTTCACGCCATGGTCGAAAAGGGTGTGCTCGGCGGAGTTTCGCTCGGCCGACTCTATCCCGGCGAAGATGCGCTTCAGAACGGGTTGGTCGTCGCAGTGACAGAGGTCGTCACCGACGAGGATATCGATGCGCTGGAAGCGGCGCTGAAGGAGGTGTGCCAGTGACCGTAAATCCGTCGGGCTGGCGGCCGTCCACCCCCGCCAACGAGCAGGGCGAGGCGAGCACCGTCACGGGCAACCGGGCCCTGATGCTTGAGGAGCCGTTGCTCTTCGAGATCGGCAGTGTCGAGCAGACCGGGGTGGATTTCCCGGCGTTCAATACCAAGGCGACGAGTCTTGGCGGTCTTGAGCGGTCGCAGCCGATCGACGTTCCGGGACTGAGCGAGCCCGAAGCCGTGCGCCACTACACGCGCCTGTCGCGCCAGAATTATGCGATCGACCTCGGCCTCTTCCCGCTCGGGTCGTGCACGATGAAGCACAATCCGCGCCTGAACGAGAAGGTCGCGCGGATGCCGGGCTTTGCCGACGTTCACCCGTTGCAACCGCGCGAGACAGTGCAGGGCGCGCTCCAGGTCATCAACGAACTCGCCTTTTGGCTGATCGACCTGACCGGGATGCACGGCGTCGCGATGAGCCCGAAGGCCGGTGCCCACGGCGAGCTGTGCGGCTTGCTGTGCATCCGTGCTGCCCTCGAAGCGCGCGGCGACGCGCGTGAAGTCGTGCTGGTTCCTGAGAGCGCGCACGGGACGAACCCCGCGACGGCGGCCTTTGCCGGCTACCGCGTCGAGAACATTCCGGCGAACAAGGCTGGGCGGGTCGATCTCGAAGCGCTGAAGGCGCGGCTGGGACCAGACGTGGCGGCGGTGATGATCACCAACCCGAACACCTGCGGACTGTTCGAGCCGGACATGAAGGCGATCAGCGACGCGGTCCACGCCGCCGGCGCGTTCGTCTACTGCGACGGTGCGAACTTCAACGCGATCGTGGGCAAGGTGCGCCCGGGCGACCTCGGCGTCGACGCGATGCACATCAACTTGCACAAGACGTTTTCCACGCCTCACGGTGGCGGCGGTCCGGGCTCAGGTCCCGTGGTGCTTTCCGAAGCACTCTCGCCCTTTGGACCGCTGCCATACACGGCACGGACCAAGGACGGCGTCGTCCATCTCGTCGAGGAAGAGCAGGCCGAAGAGTTCTCACGTGAGCACTTCGGCGGAGCGGTGCAGAGCTTCGGGCGCATGACCGCTTTTCACGGGCAGATGGGCATGTTCACCCGAGCGCTGACTTACATCCTCAGCCATGGCGCGGATGGACTGAAGCAGGTCGCCGAGGATGCCGTGCTGAATGCCAATTACGTGCTGCGCAGCCTGGAGGATGTGCTCGACGCGCCATTCGCGGAGAGCGGACCGTGCATGCACGAAGCCATCTTCTCCGACCGCGGCTTCGCGGAAGGGCTGAGCACCATCGATCTGGCGAAGGCGCTGATCGACGAGGGCTTCCACCCGATGACCATGTACTTCCCGCTGGTGGTGCATGGCGCAATGCTGGTCGAGCCGACGGAAACGGAGTCGAAGGCCGCGCTGGATCAGTTCATCGACGCGATGCGCTCGATCGCCGAGCGGGCGAGGGCAGGCGACCAGTCGCTCAAGGCCGCGCCCATCTACGCACCGCGCCGCCGCCTCGACGAGACGCTCGCGGCTCGCAAGCCGGTGCTCGCCTACAAGACGCCTGCGCCGGACGGTGCCGGGACTGGCATGGCCGCGCGCTACGGCGGCGGATGAACGAGCGGCGGTTCTACGAAGCTGCAACCGCCGGCGCTCGCCGGTCGGCACCCGCAGCGCTGAGGAATCGCGAGCCGATTGCCGACGTGCTTGGGGATTGGCTTCCGGAGACGGGGCTGGTCCTCGAAGTCGCCAGCGGAACCGGCGAACACGCGAGTTACTTCGCTGAACGCTTTCCGCATCTCGACTGGCAGCCAAGCGATACGCACCCCGACGCGCTCGCTTCGATCCAGGGATGGAGAGAGGAACGCGAGTCGGCGAACCTGCGCGAACCTATGGCAATCGACGCTTCGTCAGCGAACTGGCCGATCGATCGCGCCGATGTCGTCCTAAATTTCAACATGGCGCACATCAGCCCATGGGCGGCATCGCTCGGCCTGATCGCCGGAGCAGCACGGGTGCTTGAGCCCGGCGGGAAGCTCATTCTCTACGGGCCGTGGCTCAAGGACGACATCGAGACGGTCCCATCGAACCTGGCGTTCGATGCCGATCTCAGGCGCCGCGATCCAAAGTGGGGCCTTCGGCGCGTCGAGGACTTCGCGGCGGCCGCGTCCCCCGACTTCGACCTGGCCAAAACGCGCCCGATGCCCGCCAACAATCTCATGCTGCTTTTCATGCGCCGGGGTCCGAGCACTTAAGCAAAGTTTTACCCGGCTCATTTACACCGCGGTTCATGGAGAACACCAACTGCCAGAACCGCCAGTCGCGCCGTTCGCAGGTCCTGCTGACCGCGACGATCGAAAGCGGCGGCTCGGAACAGGCCGTGAAGCTGCGCAACCTGTCGGAACAGGGGGCGCTGATCGAGGGCGTGAAGCTTCCGATCGAGGGCACGCAGGTGGTTTTCAAGCGCAAGGAGCTCGAAGCTCCGGGTCGCGTGGTGTGGGTGAACGGTAAGCTTGCCGGGATTGCATTCGGCGAGAAGCTGGAGACGGAGCAGGTGCTTCGCCACATTCCGAGCCCGCGAAACATCCCCCAGCCCAAGTCATGGCGCCCGGGCCTCAAGTCGAACATTTCCGAAGAACAGCGGCATCTGGCGGAAAGCTGGATCTGGAACCCGCCGCACGCACGGCTGGGCGAATAGGGCTTAGCCTGCAGCGCGGAGCTGTTCGCGCTGCGACTGCAGCCAGCTCACGACCTCCGACAGTGCCAGCAGTCGGTTGAAGGTGATTCCGTAAAACTTGCCGTCTCGCCAGCGCAGCAATCCTGCGTGGGGGTCCATGCCGGGCAGGGTCACGACGACATCCGCGCCAAGCTCGAGCTCGCGATCGGTCTCGATCTTCATGCCGCCTTGCGAGATGTCGTGAGCGCTGACACCATAGACGTCCGCGCCGACGCGGATCGTGACGAAGCACGACACCTCGACGCGCGGCATGCGCGGGCGAGGGCCGTCCATCGAGCTTGCGAGAAGCTCGACCACGTCGATCCTCTCGTCGAAGGTGATCCCGACGGAATTCTCGCGCACCCAGCTGACCGTGCCATGGATCTGCTCGCCGCGCTTGAGCTCGACGGAGAGCCGGGCTCCCGGCTGCATCAGGCAGTAGGCGCGGATCATCATTCCGCCCGCGGAGACGTTCTTGATCAGGCACAATTCGCGGCGTTCGCCCATCGTAACCGTGCCGACGCGGAACAGCGTCAGGTGCCGCTCGCCGTCGCGGCGGTCGACAGGGTGAGGCGCGCTCTCCGACAGGGAGTAGAGAGTCGTCTCTACCGGCTGTTCTTCCACTCTTCACCTCGACGTGCGTGATCCAGCACGTCGTGGGTATCTGCGGACACTTACCAGTGTGTTTACTCGACCTCCGCTTCGGCGGTAATTCTCACTGCGCTTGCGACTGGCGCCGGAACGCACCTGGCGGCGGCAAGAACAGCTTTCGGAACGATATGCTGATCGTCCGA
>JAEVYW010000170.1 GCA_023392555.1 Pseudomonadota bacterium
CCGTCGACGAGGCCGATCTGCCGAGCCGTGCCGCCGTCCCACACGCGTCCCTGTGCGATCTGGTTGATCTCCTGAGGCGACTTGTGGCGCGATTGCGCGACGATGCCGAGGAAGCGCCGGTAGATGGACTCGACGCCCGACTGCAGCAGCTGGTTCGCTTCCGGTGAGGGGCCGTTGAGCACGTCGGGCTCACCCGACATCGGCGTCGTCTTGATGCCGTCGGCATTGAGGCCGAGCTTCTGGAGCGAGCCTTCGAAGCTGGGCAGGATGCCGAACACGCCGATCGACCCCGTGATGGTCGAAGGTTCGGCGTAGATGAAGTCGGCCGGGGTCGAGACCCAGTAGCCGCCGGAGGCGGCGACGTTGCCCATCGATACGACGACCGGCATCTTCTTGGCCTTCGCCTGAAGGATCGCCTGGCGGATGCGTTCGGACGCGAGGACCGATCCACCGGGGCTGTCGACGCGGACGACGAGCGCCTTGAGGTTGTCCTTGGCGAGGCCCTTTTCGATCGCCTGCGCAATGCTTTCGCCGCCGGCCGTGCCGGCTGCCGCCTTGCCGTCGACGATAGTGCCGGCGACCGTGACGACGCCGATCGGGCCGTTGTTGTTACTGTCGCGAACGTCATTGATGTAGGACGCAAGCTTGATGCGGTCGTAACCGCCGAGCTGCGTCTTATCCTCGCCGCCGAGCTGCGCCAGGCGCGCTTCGAACACTTCGCGATCGGCGACCTTGTCGACCAGGCCGGCATTCTGCGCGGCCTTCGCCATGTCGCCGCCGGCAGCGGCAATCGCGCCGTTCATGTCGCGAAGGTAAGCATCGATCTTCGCCTGCGGGCGGGCCTTGAGCACGCTTTCGCGCCAGGTTTCGAGAAGCGCGTTGCCGAGCGCCTGCGCGTTCTGCTTGGCTTCCGGCGACATTTCGGTGCGCGTGAAGGGCTCGACCGCGGCCTTGTAGGTGCCGACGCGATAGACGTGCGCATTGACGCCGAGCTTATCGAGGAGCCCCTTGAAATAGAGGTTCTGGCCGCCCGGACCGGCGACTGCGACGAGACCGAGAGGGTTGAGCCAGATTTCGGAAGCAGCGGACGCGATCTGGTAGCTGTCATCGGTATAGCCGACCGCATAAGCCAGGACAGGCTTGCCCGACTGGCGAACGCCGCGGATGGCGTCGGCGAGATCGCTCATTGCGGACTGGCCACCACCGGTAAAGCCGTCGAGGTCGAGCGCGACCGCCTTCACGCGGCTGTCGGTCTTTGCCTTGTTGAGCGCGTGGACCAGGTCGCGGAGGCGATACTGATGCGTCGCACTTCCGCCTGCCACCACTTCGGAAAGCTGCGCCTTCGACGGCTGCTCGACGACCGCGCCGTCGAGGTCGAGCGCAAGAACGCCATCGCCGACGGGAGCAGGCCGCGCCGACAATCCGGCGTAGAGCACTCCGAAGAACAGAAGCATGAAGACGAGCACGAGCGCGTCCTTGATGCCGACCAGCAGTTTCCAGATTGCCCGGGCGAAGCGCATGACGTCCGTATTCCCCAATGATTTCGTGACAGATGGCTAGCGGAGAACGTCAGTCAACGCGACTCCGCCCGTTTTGCGTTTGTCGAATTGGCTGTACCGCGTGCCGATGTTTCGTCGGTTAATGCTGATCCTGACGCTGATGCTCGCACCGCTGGCAGTGGCGAATGCGCGCGGGATCGAGCCGGAACTGGTTGCGGAGGGTTCGGCGTCGGCGGGCGGCGAGGTCGACCTTGCCATCCACATGCGAACCAACCCGGGCTGGCACGGCTATTGGCTCAACCCCGGCGACGCCGGGCTGCCGATGGACGTGAAGTGGCAGCTTCCGCCCGGCTTTTCGGTTGGGCCGCTTCGCTATCCAGTGCCGTCGCGGCTGACGATCGCGGGGCTAATGAACTATGTCTACGAGCATGATTATGCGGTTCTCGTCCGGCTGAAGGTTCCGGCGGGTGCTCGCGGCACCGTGCCGATCCGCGCGATCGCGACCTGGCTCGCCTGCACCGACAAGGTCTGCGTTCCCGAGAACGGCAGTTTCGAACTGGATCTGCCGGTCGGGGCAGGAACGCCGCAACGGGCGCAGTTCGACGAGTGGCGGCGCGCCTTGCCGCGGCCGCTAGCGACGCAGGCGATGTTCGCGCTGACGGGGGACAAGGTGCGGGTGGCGATCCCGCTGCCGAAGTCGGTGGCGGTAGGGGAGCCCTATGTGTTTCCGGCCGCGGACGGCCTCGTGGATTATGCGGGTCAGCAGCATTTCCGGCGGGTCGGCGACCTCGTCGTGGCGGAACTCCCGCGCAAGGATGCGAGCGCGACGTCCTTCGACGGTTTGCTGTCGCTGGGCGGCGGACAGGGCTTCGAGTTCCACGCCGTGCCGGGAGACGTGCCGAGCGGCGGTAGTGCGATCGGCGAGACCGGCACGAACGCTGTCCTGTGGGCGGTGCTCGGCGCGCTGGTCGGTGGATTGCTCCTCAACCTGATGTCCTGCGTGTTCCCGATCCTCGCGTTGAAGGCGCTGCATCTGGCGAAAAGCGGCGGGGACGAAGGCGCGGCGCGGCGGGATGCGCTGGCGTACACGGCGGGAGCGGTGATCGGGACCGGCGCGCTCGGCCTGGCCTTGCTCGCGATCCGGGCTGCGGGAGCGGAAGCGGGCTGGGCGTTCCAGCTCCAGGACCCGCGAACCGTCATGTTGCTCCTGCTGCTCGCAGTCGCCATCACCCTCAACCTGCTTGGCGTGTTCGAACTTCCGGTGCTTGGCGGACGAGCGGAGCCGGCGGGCGGCTTTGCGACCGGAGCGCTTGCCGCCTTCGTCGCGACGCCCTGTGCTGGCCCATTCCTCGGTGCGGCACTTGGCACGGCCTTATTGCTACCCGCGGCAGGAGCGGTGCTTGTCTTCGCGGCGCTCGGCCTCGGACTGGCCCTGCCGTTCCTGGCCGTCGCTTTCATTCCGAAGCTGCGTGCCCTGCTGCCCAGGCCTGGCGCGTGGATGCGGACCTTCCAGCGCATCCTTGCTGTGCCGATGGCGCTCACTGCGGTGGCCTGCCTGTGGCTGCTCTATCGGCTTGCCGGACGGGACGCCGTGATTGCTGGCCTGGGTTTTGCCGCGTTGCTCTTCACCCTGCTGCACATC
>JAEVYW010000261.1 GCA_023392555.1 Pseudomonadota bacterium
TCATTCGGACCGTTGCTGATTTTCTCGCGGTCGTCGGCCATTTCGCGCACTCCTTGATGCGGGGTCAGCGAATTGTTCGTGGGGATTGTTCCGCCCGCTTTGTTGCGCCGCGATAGGCCGCCGCCCATATAGGTCAGGTATGACACGCATCCTCCCAATCCTGCCGCTTCGTGACATTGTCGTTTTCCCGCAGCGGATCGTCCCTCTGTTCGTCGGCCGCGAAAAGAGCGTTGCCGCACTCGAAGCCGCGATGACCGCGGACAAGGAACTGTTCCTCGTCGCCCAGCTCGATCCGGGCGAGGACGATCCCGATCGGGACGCGCTCTACGACCTTGGCGTCATCGCGACGGCCATGCAGCTCTTGAAGCTGCCCGATGGCACGGTCCGCGTGCTCGTCGAAGGCGTGAAGCGTGCCCGGCTGACCGGCCTTGTGGTCCAGGACGGCTACATGGCGGCCGAGGTCGAGGAAGTTGAAGACGAGGGCGCTGATGGACCCGAGGTCCAGGCGCTGATGCGTTCGGTTATCGACCAGTTCGAAAATTACGCGAAGCTCAACAAGCGGCTTCCGCCCGAGACCGGCATTCAGCTCGGAGAGATCGAAGACGCCTCGATCCTGGCCGATGCGGTCGCGTCCAATCTTTCGGTCAAGGTGGCCGACAAGCAGGCGCTTCTCGGCGAACTGAACCCCGCACGCCGTCTGGAGATGGTGTTCGCCTTCATGGAGGGCGAGCTTGGCGTGCTGCAGGTCGAGAAGAAGATCCGCAGCCGCGTGAAGCGCCAGATGGAGAAGACTCAGCGCGAATATTATCTCAATGAGCAGCTGAAGGCGATCCAGCGCGAGCTCGGCAATGAGGGCGAAGAGGGCGGCGACGAGCTCCAGGAGCTTGCCGCCAAGATCGCCAAGACGCGCCTGTCCAAGGAAGCGCGCACGCGCGCCAACGCCGAGCTGAAGAAGCTTCGGGCGATGGCGCCGATGTCGGCGGAAGCGACCGTCGCGCGGAATTACCTCGACGTGCTGCTCGGGCTGCCGTGGGGCAAGAAGTCAAAGCTCAAGAAGGACATTGCCGAGGCCCAGCAGGTGCTCGACGAGGACCATTATGGCCTCAAGAAGGTCAAGGACCGGATCGTCGAATATCTCGCGGTCCAGGCGCGCACCAACAAGCTGAAGGGGCCGATCCTGTGCCTCGTCGGACCTCCGGGCGTCGGCAAGACCTCGCTTGGACGCTCAATCGCGCGTGCGACGGGGCGTGAGTTCGCTCGCCAGTCGCTAGGCGGTGTGCGTGACGAGGCGGAGATCCGCGGTCACCGCAGAACCTATATCGGCTCGCTGCCGGGCAAGATCGTTTCGAACCTGAAGAAGGCCGGCACGTCGAACCCGCTGTTCCTGCTCGATGAGATCGACAAGCTCGGTCAGGACTTCCGCGGCGATCCCGCTTCGGCGCTTCTGGAGGTGCTCGACCCCGAGCAGAACAACAAGTTCCAGGATCACTATCTCGAGCTCGACTACGACCTGTCGGACGTAATGTTCGTGACAACCGCGAACTCGCTCGACATGCCGCAACCCTTGCTCGACCGCATGGAGATCATCCGTCTCGAGGGGTATACCGAGGACGAGAAGGTCGAGATCGCCAAGCGACACCTGATCCCGAAGCAGATGGAAGCGCATGGCCTGAAGGCGGAGGAGCTGGTCTTCACCGAAGACGGCCTGCGCACGGTCATCCGTCATTACACTCGCGAAGCAGGCGTCCGTACGCTCGAGCGCGAGTTGGCAAAGGTTGCACGCAAGTCGCTTCGCCAGATCCTCGAAGCGAAGACCGAGCGCGTTGAACTGACGCCGGACAATGCCGGCGAATTTCTCGGTGTTCGTCGCTATCGCTTCGGCGTCGGCGAGGAAGAGGATCAGATCGGCGCAGTGACCGGGCTGGCCTGGACCGAGGTCGGCGGCGAGCTTCTGACGATCGAAGCCGTCACGGTCCCGGGCAAGGGTCAGATCAGGACCACCGGCAAGCTCGGTGAGGTTATGCAGGAGTCGATCCAGGCGGCGATGAGCTTCGTGAAGGCTCGCGCGCCCGCCTATGGCGTCAAGCCGAGCATCTTCGCGCGCAAGGATATCCACGTTCACTTGCCGGAAGGCGCGGTGCCGAAGGACGGCCCGTCCGCCGGCATCGGCATGGTCACGGCGATGATATCGACGCTGACGGGCATTCCGGTGCGCCGCGACGTTGCGATGACCGGCGAGGTCACGCTGCGTGGCCGCGTTCTTCCGATCGGCGGTCTGAAGGAAAAGCTGCTCGCGGCTCTTCGCGGCGGGATCACGACGGTGCTCATCCCTCAGGAGAATGAGAAGGATCTCGCTGAAATACCGGCCACGCTGAGGGAAAACCTCGACATCGTTCCGGTCAGTCACGTCGATGAAGTGCTTGCCCGGGCGCTGACCCAGGCAATGCAACCGATCGAATGGACAGACGCGGACGAGCATGCGGCGGAGCCGAAATTGCCGGGTCATCCGTCGGATAGTGAGACACGCTTGCCGCATTAGGCTGTGCCCCAAAGCTTTACTTGTGTTTAGAGTCTTGCCTTAAGAATTCGGCGGGCGCGGGCGAGTCCCGCGCTCACCAGTCGGGGAGTGCCACGCTTATGAACAAGCAGGAACTGATCGGCCATGTCGCTGATCGCGCGGGGCTAAGCCGTAACGACGCATCGCGCGCGGTCGAAACGATGTTGGAAGTGGTCACGTCGACGCTGAAGCGTGGGGACGAGGTCCGGCTGGTCGGTTTCGGCAATTTCTCCGTCACTCGCCGCAAGGCTTCGACGGGGCGCAACCCGCGGACTGGTGAGCCGATGCAGATCAAGGCGAGCGCTCAGCCCAAGTTCAGGCCCGGCAAGGTCCTCAAGGACGCGGTTCAGTAAACTTTACAGGGCGAACGCGGGCACTATATCCGCGGCCTTCAAGCGAAGCGTGGGCGCGTAGCTCAGCGGTAGAGCACACCCTTCACACGGGTGGGGTCACAGGTTCAATCCCTGTCGCGCCCACCACGCTCGCTGATTTCCTTATTCGAGATACGCCGGCTGGAAGCTTGCGACGCGTCGCATCTCCGACCAGTCGGTGAACAATATGTCGCGGCCGGTTCGTGCGATCAGTCCCTGGCGCTCGAGGTCGGCGAGCACGCGATTGACGTTGACCGACGTCTGTCCCGTGATCTCGGCGATCTGCTGTTGCGTGAACGGATTGTGCAACGGCTCGTCCGGGACGTGCGCGCGGCTTCTTACCGCAGTCTCGCACAGCAAGTGAGCAACCCGTGCGGTTGAATCCCGCCGCCCGCAATTCACGAGCCATTCGTAGCCGATGGCCTCGTTCCTCTGCGTCAGCCGCCAGAAGAATTTCTGCATCGGCGGAAAGCGGTCGACGATGCGGAAGAAATCCTCGGCCGTCCCGACCATGATTTCGCTGCGAACGATCGCCTGGATGCCGTAGCTCGCAGCATTCTCGCGGGGGAGGATGCCTTCGCCCGGGAAGCGCAACGCCACGATCTGGCGCCGGCCCGAGCTATCAACCTTGAACTTGGAGATGAGGCCCGAACGAACGAACATCACCTCGTCGCGAGGGCTGCCGGGTTCGCGAAACGGCCGTCGCGGATCCACGTGGATCAGGCGGTGAGGAATGTCGTCGAGCTCTTCGGCTAGTTCGGGAGCAAGGCCAGCCGATATCAATGTCTCGCGAAGCGAAACACCTGATCCAGCGGTCGGCCCCGGGCGGCGACTCGCTTGCATCTTCTTGTCTCCCTAGCGAACGATGCGCCTGTGCAACGAGTTAGGCAAGCAATCTCAAACCAAGCGTAAAAATGACGATATAATCCGCGTGAATGATCGCGCGCCTTTCGTGGCGTCGCTTGCCTTCCAAAACCCCCCACCTTAAGGAGCCCGCGCGGCCGGGGAATTCCATTGTCCCGACACGCCGTGGCGATCGTAGCTCAGCTGGTTAGAGCACCGGTTTGTGGTACCGGGGGTCGCGGGTTCAAGTCCCGTCGATCGCCCCATTTTTTCTTGGCTTACTGGATCCAAAACCTTCCATGACCACGCCCTGGGGCTTCGAGGATTTCGACGCGCACGAAAACCTGCACTTCGTCTGGAACGAAGAATGCGGTTTGAAAGCGGTCATTGCCGTCCATTCCACCCACCTCGGCCCGGCAGCGGGCGGTTGCCGCTTTTGGAATTATGAGAACAGCGCAGATGCGTTGAAGGACGCGCTGCGGCTGTCGCGCGGGATGAGCTACAAGAACGCGATGGCGGGTCTTCCGCTGGGCGGTGGCAAGGCGGTCATCCTGGCCGACAAGGATCGCAAGAAGTCGCCCGAGATGCTCCACGCATTCGGCAAGGCTGTCGATGGCCTGTGCGGGCGCTACGTGACTGCCGAGGACGTCGGCATCAGCGTGTCGGACATGATAGAGGTCCGGCGCATGACTCCGTTCGTCGCGGGCCTTCCCGCGGAAACGGGTGTCGGCGGCGATCCCGGTCCGCACACGTCGCTTGGCGTGTTCCTGGGCATCAAGGCGGCGGTGAAGCGGGCGCTTGGCCGCGACAACCTCAGCGGCCTGCACATCGCGCTTCAGGGTGCCGGCAGCGTTGCCACAGGCGTCGCGATGCATGCTGCCGCGGAAGGCGCGAAGCTGTCCATCGCGGACGTCGACCAGGAGAAGGCTCACAAGCTCGCCGAAGCCGCCAACGGCAAGGTCGTCGGAACCGACGAAATCCTGTCGCTGGAAGCGGACGTGCTGAGCCCGTGCGCGCTCGGTGCGATCCTCGACGAGCAGTCGATCGCGGCGTTGAACGTGCCGATCGTCGCTGGCGGTGCCAACAACCAGCTCGCCACGCCGGCGGATGGGCCGCGTGTGCAGC
>JAEVYW010000082.1 GCA_023392555.1 Pseudomonadota bacterium
TCAACAACCGACTCCAGCAACAGGAAGACTGATCATGCCGATCTACAACGCGCCCGTTCGGGAAACCCGTTTCATCCTGGAGGATGTGCTGGAAATCGGCCGTTATTCGAACCTCCCCGGCTTCGCCAACGCGACGCCCGACCTGGTCCAGGCGGTGCTCGAGGAAGGCGGCCGCTTCTGCGAGGAAGTGCTTCAGCCGCTCAACCGCGTCGGCGACGAGGAAGGCTGCACGCGCAACGCCGATGGGTCAGTGACCACTCCCCCAGGCTTCAAGGAAGCCTGGGACCAGTTCGTCGCCAATGGCTGGACGACGCTGTCGGCGCCCGAGGAATACGGCGGACAGGCCATGCCGCACGTTGTTTCGACCGCGATTTCGGAGTTCCTCTGCTCGGCCAATCACAGCTTCGAGATGTACAACGGCCTCACCCAGGGCGCGATCGCCGCTCTGCTGGTGAAGGGCACCGACGAGCAGAAGGCGAAGTATCTTCCGAACATGGTCGGCGGCCGCTGGACCGGCACGATGAACCTGACCGAACCGCATTGCGGAACCGATCTCGGCCTGCTCAAGACCCGCGCGGACCCAAACCCGGACGGCACCTACTCCCTGACCGGCACCAAGATTTTCATCTCGTCGGGCGAGCACGACCTCAGCGAGAACATCATCCACATGGTGATCGCCAAGATCGCCGGCGCGCCGGACAATGTGAAAGGCATCTCGCTGTTCATCGTCCCCAAGTTCCTCGTCAACGACGACGGCAGTCTTGGCGAGCGCAACAAGGTCAGCTGCGGGTCCATCGAGAAGAAGATGGGCATCCACGGCAATTCCACCTGCGTGATGAACTATGACGGCGCGACCGGTTATCTCGTGGGTGAGGCCGAGAAGGGCCTCGCCGCCATGTTCATCATGATGAACGCGGCCCGCCTCGGCGTGGGCCTGCAGGGCCTCGCGCAGGGCGAGGTCGCGTATCAGAACGCTGTCGCCTACGCTCGCGAACGCCGTCAGGGGCGGGCCCTCCACAAGGATGCGTGGGACCAGAACGCGAAGGCGGACTCGATCATCGTCCATCCGGACGTTCGCCGCATGCTGATGGAAATGCGGGCCTTCAATCAGGCCGCCCGTGCGCTGATCCTGAGGGGCGCACTCCAGGTCGATCTGTCGCGCAAGGCGCAGAGCGAGGAAGAGCGCCAGCAGGCGGACGATCTCGTTTCGCTGATCACGCCGGTCATAAAGGGTTACCTCACCGACAAGGGCTTCGAGGCGACCGTCCAGGCGCAGCAGATCTTCGGCGGGCACGGCTACATCCGCGAACATGGCATGGAGCAGTTCGTCCGTGATGCCCGCATTGCCCAGATCTACGAGGGCACCAACGGCATCCAGGCGATGGACCTCGTCGGGCGCAAGCTCGGCAAGGACGGCGGGCGTGCGCTTCGCTCCTTCCTTCAGGTCGTGAACGAGGAGATCGCCGCCGCGAAGGCTGCCGGCGATCCGGCGGGTATCGGCGCCGCGCTGGAGCCCGCACTCGGCGAGTTACAGGCAGCGACGATGTGGCTGGCGCAGAACGGAATGGCCGATCCCGACAATGCCGGGGCAGGCGCCTACGCATACATGCAGCTGATGGGCCTGGTGACGCTTGGCTGGATGTGGCTGAAGATGGTGCAGGTCTCCGGCCCGCTTGCCGCAAACGGCAGCGGCGATCGCGACTTCCATGAAGCGAAGATCATCACGGCGCGCTTTTTCGCGGAGCGTGAACTGCCGCGAGCCAATTCGCTGCGGCGACAGGTGGAAGCGGGCGCGGAAAGCCTGATGAAGCTTCCGGAAGAGGCGTTCTAGCCCTTAGCTGGCAGCCTTGACGTACCAGGGCTGAAGCATCTTCACGTCGTTGGATTTCTGTTTCTTCGGAGCCAGCCGGGCAAGATCGAACGCGTCCTCGAATTGAAGCCCGAACTTGCCGGCGTGCGCCCATTTGACGGTGCCAAGGACGGGTCCCGCGCCGACGAGGTCGATCGTCATCTGTGAGCCCGGGGTGACCGCTTGATCGGATTCGACCAGCGCGCCCATTGCGGAAATGTTGCGCAGGCGAACTTCGCGGGTCTTGCCGTTGATGGACGCGATGGCGCGGCGCATCAGGCGATGGCGCGGCTCCCGCACGCAAGCGAAGCCGTCTGCCTCGACGCGTGAGCGATTGGCGATCGCGCGCGCATCTTCACCCGTAGCCGGCTTGCCGAAGATGTAGCCCTGGACGTGGCTGCAGCCGAGTTCACGGATCAGGTGGAGATCGTCGTGCGTCTCGACGCCTTCCGCGCAGGTGTCCATGCCCAAGCTCTCGGCGAGCGTGACGATCGCCCGGATGATTGCGCTGTTGCGGCTGGTCTTGGACGCCGCACCGCGGACGAAGCTCTGGTCGATCTTGATCTTGTCGAAGGGCGCCTTCTTCAAATAGCCGAGCGAGCTGTAGCCCGTGCCGAAGTCATCGAGCGCGAAGCGGACGCCGAGCGCCTTGAGCCTGGCGAAGGTGTCATCGGTCGTCTCACCCTCTGCGAGGAAGACGCCCTCAGTAATTTCCAGCTCAAGCCGGTGCGGGGCGACACCGGTACGAGTCAGCGCGTTCGAAATGACTTCGACGATACCCGGGTCGTTGAACTGGATCGGCGACAGGTTGACCGCGATGCGGATCCGTTCGGGCCATTTCGCCGCTTCCTCGAGCGCCGTGTCGAGCACCCAAGTGCCGATGCGCGGGATCAGTCCGCATTCTTCTGCCAGCGGGATGAACTTGTCCGGGGAGATCCGCCCGCGGGATGGATGCGTCCAGCGGACCAGGGCCTCAAAGCCCGACACGTCCTCGCCTGCCGCCTGCACGATCGGCTGGTAGGCGACCCACAGCTCGCCCTTGTCGATCGCCTGGCGAAGGTCGTTCTCCAGAAGCTGGCGCTCGGCCGCTTCGCTGTGCATCGACGGTTCGAAGAAGCAGTGCTTGCCGCGGCCCGCCGCCTTGGCTGCGTAGAGCGCGAGGTCGGCATTGCGCACTAGCGAGTCGGTGCAGGCCCGTCCCGGATCGCCGATGGCGACGCCAACCGAGGCGCCGATGACGACGCGGTTGCCTTCGATATTGTAGGGCCGCGAAACCTGCTCGATCAGGGTTCGAGCAAGTGATTCAAGAAGGCCGATATCGACGGTTCCCGGGAGCACGGCCTTGAACTCGTCGCCGCCAAGGCGTCCGACCTGGCCGTGATCGCCCATCACCAGCTTCAGCCGCTCCGCGACCTGGCGAAGAAGGGCGTCGCCGACCGGGTGGCCAAGCGTATCGTTGACGTTCTTGAAGCGGTCGAGGTCGATCAGGAACAGCGCGCAGCCCTTCTGGCGGCGAGCGGCGTTGCGCAGCGCTTCGTCGAGCATCTGCCGCATCATCGCGCGGTTCGGCAGGCCCGTGAGCGAGTCAAAGCGGGCGAGGCGGGTGATTTCCTGCTCCGAGCGCCGCTGCTCGGTCAGGTCGGTGCCGATGCCGCGAAAGCCGAGAAACCGGCCGCGGTCGTCGAAGATTGGGTTGCCCGAAAGAGACCAGTGAATGTCGTTCTCGCTGGCCGCGCGGACGACGACATCCGCGAACGGGAAACGCGCGGACAGGTGGAAGCCCAGCGTCTTGCGTTCCTCGATCGGGCCATCGGGCGACGTGTCTACCGACAGAAGCCCGGTGAACTGACGGCCGAGCAATTCGTGAGCCTGGCACTGGAAGTCGTCGGCGAGCTGTTGCGAGA
>JAEVYW010000159.1 GCA_023392555.1 Pseudomonadota bacterium
CGCCATCGCCTTCGCGGCGATCTGGTCGGCTCTGGCGCTCTACGTCTTCGCGATGCTCCACAATGCGCGCGCATCGGTCACCGTGCCCGAATAATCTGCTAAGGGCTGTTGGACTTCGAAGGAGGCAGGTTCGCGCATGTTCAACGTGGTTTCCCTGATCATCGGCGCGGTTGCGCTGGTCTTGGCGCTGATCGCCTTCCTGCCGCTGCTCGGCTGGGCGAACTGGTTCATCATCCCGCTGGCGATCATCGGCGCCGGGGTCGGCATGGTCGGGCGCGGGACGTCGGGCCGTAACCTCAACATCTTCGTCATTGTCGTCGGCGTCCTTCGCCTGATGCTTGGCGGCGGCATCCTGTGAGCCGAGACCCACGCATCGACGCTTATATCGAGAAGGCCGCGCCCTTCGCGCAGCCGATCCTCAACCATGTGCGCGAGCGCGTCCACGCGAACGTCCCGGACGTCGAGGAAACGCTGAAGTGGAGCATGCCGAGCTTCACCCTTGGCGGGAAGATCCTGGCGAACATGGCCGCCTTCAAGGCGCACGCAAGCGTCGGCTTCTGGCGCGGCGGTGAGCTTGGCCTGGAAGCAAAAGAGGGTGGCATGGGCCATCTCGGAAAGCTCACCAGCCTCGACGACCTACCGGCCAATCTCGACGAAATCATCGCAAAGGCAGCTGCCCTTGCGACTGTCGCTCCCGCTCCGAAGCCGAAGCCTGCTGCCAAGCCCGAGATCCCGCTTCACCCGGAATTTGCCGCAGCGCTCGCAAAGGCGCCGGCAGCAAAGGCGACACTCGACGGCTTCCCACGCGGTGCTCGGCGCGACTATTTCGAGTGGATCGCGGAGGCAAAGCAGGACGCCACTCGCCAGAAGCGCATCGCCACTGCCATCGAATGGCTCAGCGAGGGCAAGAAGCGGCACTGGAAGTATGAGAATTGCTAGCGCCTAGCGCGCTTTGACGTAGCTCCCGGGCGCGTCCTCCACGGCCTTCAGCTTGCCCTTGCCGGGCACGCGCGCTCCGTCGGCCTTTACCTTCTTCGGCGCCTGCTCGGTCAGCCAGGCGAGCCAGTCCGGCCACCAGCTGCCCTTATGCTCGGTCGCGTTCTCGACGAATTCTTCAAGCGTCTCGCGCGGTTCGTCGTTGGTCCAATACTGGTACTTCTGCGCCGACGGCGGATTGACGACGCCGGCGATGTGTCCGGACCCGGCGAGCACGAACCGCTTCGGCCCCGCGAAATGGTCCATGATCTTCCAGACGCTTTCGGGCGGCGCGATATGGTCCTCACGGCCGGCCTGAATGTAGGCCGGGGTCTTCACCTTGCCGATATCGACCGCGACGCCAGCGACGCTTATGCCGCCAGCCTCGGCCAGCTTGTTCCCCTTATAGAGGGTCTCGAGATAGTCGCGGTGCCAGCCGGCCGGGAGGTTCGTCGTGTCGCTGTTCCAGTGGAGCAGGTCGAACGGCGGCGGCTCGTCCCCCAGCAGGTAATTGTTGACGACGTAGTTCCAGATGAGGTCGCGGCCGCGCAGCAGGTTGAAGGTCGCGGCCATGTAGCGGCCGTCGAGATAGCCCTTGTCCCTGGTCAGCTGCTCCAGGAGGCCAAGAGTCTCGGCTCCGGTGAACAGCTTCAGGTCGCCCGCATGAGCGAAGTCGACCTGAGCGGTGAAGAAGGTCGCCGACTTGACCTTCTCTTCCTGTTTTTTGGCATGAAGGTAGGCAAGCGTCGCGGCGAGCGTCGTGCCGGCGACGCAATAGCCGATGGCGTGAACGCTCTCGACGCCGAGCGCGTCCCGCACCGTGTCGATCGCGTCGATCTGTCCCTTGAGAACGTAATCTTCGAGCGCGGCGTCGGCGATGCTCTCGTCGGCCGATTTCCAGCTGACCATGAACAAAGTGATGCCGTTGTCGACGCACCACTTCACGAAGCTTTTCTCGGGCGTGAGGTCGAGGATGTAGAAGCGGTTGATCCAGGGCGGAAAGATGATCAGCGGCGTTTCCAGCACCTCGTCGGTGGTCGGCGTATACTGGATCAGCTGGTAGAGGGGCGTTTCCTTGACGACCTTTCCGGGGGTCATGGCGAGATTGCGGCCAACCTCGAACACGCCTGACTTGGTCTGCGTCAGTTGTCCGGCCGACACGTCCTTCAGCATATTGGCGAGGCCGCGCAGCAGGTTCTCGCCGCGGGTTTCGAGCGTCCGTTGGAGAACCTGCGGATTGGTGAGAGCGAAGTTCGACGGGCTCATCGCATCGACGAAGCTGCGAACCGCGAAGCGAAGCCGCTGGCGTCCCTCGTCATCGACCCCGTCCATCTCCTCGACCGTGCCGAGAAGGCGGTCGGACAAAGCCAGATAGGTCTTACGGATCGTGTCGAAAACCGGGTTCGCCTGCCATTCGGGCGCGGCGAAGCGGCGGTCCTTGGCGCCCGCTTTCGCCTCGGGGTCGATGCCGATCATCTTGCCCCAGGCCTCGAGGCCCTGTCCCCACGCCTGCGCGCCGGCCGTGAACATCGAATTGAGGTCGGCCGCGGGCTGCGGCGATCCGGCCTGCGGGCCCCAACCAAAGGCGGGCGGGAACGCGCCCCACGCCGGCGTCGTCTGCGGCCATGGCTGGCCCGTCTTCATGCCGTCGGCCCAGCTTTCCATCAGCATCTGCTGGGCGCGGCCCATCACCCAGGTCCAGTGCTGCCAGTCCTCCAGCGTCGGGATCGGGCCGGTGCCCTCGCTGTCTTTGGTCGCCATGCGCGCCTCATACCCCTCATTGCCGTTCAAGCGAAGCAACAGAGAGCGATGGATTGCGTCGCTGCTCGGCTCAACGCATTGCACCGTCGATGGAGCCGGTAACCGCCATTCCCCAAGCGCTCGTGCTGCTCGACTATTTCGGCATCGCCGTGTTCGCCATGTCGGGCGCCTTGCTCGCTGCGGAGAAGCGGCAGACGCTGGTGACTTTCATCTTCTTTGCGGTCGCCACGGGAGTTGGCGGTGGAACCCTGCGTGACCTGCTGATCGGAGCGCCGGTTTTCTGGGTCCACACCAATGCCACCTTGCTGATCTGCATTGGCGCGGCGCTCGTCGTGTGGCTGGTCAGCCGCAAGTGGATCGCGGATCGCGCTCTGCTGTGGTTCGACGCCCTGGGCCTCGCCGCCTATGCGACCTACGGTGCGGCCAAGGCGCTGAGCTTCGGCGTGGCGCCCGTGCCGGCATTCGTCATGGGCGTGCTGACGGCATGTTCGGGCGGCATCATTCGCGACGTTCTTGCGGGTGAGCCATCGATCCTGATGCGGCCGGAATTGTACGTGACCGCGGCTGCGCTCTCGTCCGGCTTGTTCGTTGGCCTGACCCTGCTCGGCCTGCCCACGCCGATTGGCGCATTGATAGCCGCTGCAGCAGGCTTCGCGCTTCGCGCCCTAGCCATCGCTCGCGGCTGGTCGCTCCCGGCTTACGACGACTGATCTTGCCGCAGTGCAGCATCGGCGTCACCATGGGCCGATGGACGACGATTTCTACCGCATCCGCAGGCTACCGCCTTACGTCTTCGCCGAAGTGAACGCGATGAAGGCCGCGGCACGAGCGCGCGGGGAGGACGTCATCGACCTCGGCATGGGCAATCCCGACGGCGCCCCACCCAAGCACGTCATCGACAAGCTCTGCGAAGTCGCCGCGAAGCCGACAGCGCATCGCTACTCGGCCAGTCGCGGGATCCCTGGCCTAAGGAAAGCGCAGGCAGCCTATTACCAGCGCCGCTTCGGAGTGACGCTCGATCCCGATAGCGAGGTCATTGTCACCCTAGGCTCGAAGGAGGGTCTCGCAAATCTCGCGCAGGCCATCACCGCGCCGGGCGACGTCGTTCTGGCCCCCAACCCGTCTTATCCGATCCACACTTTCGGCTTCATCATTGCCGGCGCTGCGATCCGCTCGATCCCCGCCGCCCCCGGCGAGGCCTTCTTCCGTCGCCTCGAAATGGCGATGCGCTACACCGTGCCTCGGCCGAAGGTGCTGGTGGTGGGCTATCCGTCCAACCCGACCGCCTACGTCGCCGACCTCGCCTTCTATGAAAAGCTGGTCGCCTTTGCGCGCGAGCATGAGCTGATCGTCATTTCCGACCTCGCCTACGCGGAGATCTATTTCGGAGACAAGCCGACGCCGTCGATCCTCCAGGTCGAAGGCGCGAAGGAGGTCGCGGTCGAGTTCACGTCGATGAGCAAGACCTATTCGATGGCCGGGTGGCGAATGGGTTTCGCGGTCGGCAACCAGCGGCTCATCGCGGCGCTCGCACGCGTGAAATCCTATCTCGATTATGGCGCCTTCACGCCAGTGCAAGCGGCCGCCGTAGCCGCACTCAACGGGCCGCAGGACATCGTCGAGGCCAACCGCAAGCTCTATAAGAAGCGGCGGGACGTGCTCGTCGAATGCTTCGGTCGCGCCGGCTGGACGATCCCCGTGCCCGAAGCGTCGATGTTCGCCTGGGTCCCGATCCCGGAGCGCTTCCACAATCTTGGCTCGATGGAATTCGCCAAGCGCCTGCTGACCGAGGCGCATGTCGCCGTCGCCCCGGGGGTCGGCTTCGGCGAGGAAGGCGAAGGCTTTGTCCGCATCGCTCTGGTCGAGAATGAGCAACGGCTGCGCCAGGCAGCCCGCGGCGTGAAGAAGATGCTGTCGGCTTAAACTTTAAGCGGTCAGCGCATGATCGCGCTGGCGGCGCTCACGATGCCCCAGGTCGTGCCCTCTTCGCGTTCGGGCTTGGGCCCTACTGCGCGGGCATAGACAGGAGCCGAACCGCCGAAGCTGAAAGCGAAGTGGCTGTGGTCACCCTCGTCCAGCGATTCGACGATCTGGTAGCCCGCGTTGCGGAAGGCCGCCGCGATTTGCCAGTGCGAGACACCGGCGCGGCGGGCGATATCGATCGCACGACCGCGAAGGTGATAGCTGTTCGGAACACCGCCGACGCGGCGATTGTGCTCGGGGGAACGATAAAGGCTCGTCACCCGGCCCCAGGCGGCGCCGATCTGTGCGGCTCCGGCTAGATTACGTCCGCTGATGCCGGTGAGCGGAAGCCAGTTCCCCGACGACTCGCGCGGACGAGCGGCGACGGCCTGCACGACGGACGCGGACTCACGACCGCCTACCTTCTCGTGCGTGCCGACGCTCACCGTGGCGCGAGCGCCCGAAACTGTCCGGACGCCGAAGTCCGTCGATTGCGCCGACACAGCCGACGCGCTGAAAAGCAAAATCGCCCCGATTGCGACTCGAGTCATGAGCATTTCCCCCGCTCTTAAGTTTTTGTTTACACTCGAAAGCAGCCGCGAACAATGATCTGGACGAGGCCCTCATCCCTCACCGGGACGGGCCGACGCTGGCAAGCGCCATTCCGTTCGCCCATAGGGCCGTCATGTTTCCAGACTCCCCGACGTCCGTCACCACGGTCGCCCAGATCATCCAGCTCGCCGTCGCTCCGGTCTTCCTGCTCGCGGGTATCGGAGCGTTCCTCAATGTCTGCGCCAGCCGCTTGGCGCGCATCGTCGACCGTGCCCGCCACGTCGAGCCACGACTCCTCGCCAGTCGAGGCCAGGAGCATGATCGGCTTCAAGGCGAGATGCGGATACTCGACCGCCGCATCAGGCTGGTGAACCGAGCGATCTTCCTGACCGTCCTCGCCGCAGTCCTGATCTGCCTTGTCGTCGTGCTTCTCTTCTCTTCGCGGCCGGCCTGACAGAGGCTCACTTCGGAACCGAGATCGCGCTGCTCTTCATCGCCTCGATGGTCGCAATCGGGTCGGGCTTCGCAGTTTTCCTGTGGGAGACGAGGATCGCCGCGCGGGCCGTGCGCATCCGCACCGAACTGCTCGAGCACGCGCCCGACGAATAAGTCCCCGCCTCGACAGGATTGCCGCTCGTCCCTAATCGGCGGGCTCCCAACGGAGATTACGAACCGCCATGTCCGATCGCGTATCCGCTTCCTCAGTCCTCGACCGCGTCCTCGTCCTTGAAATGGTCCGAGTGACCGAAAAGGCCGCCGTTGCGGCTTCGAAGTGGATCGGTCGCGGCGACAATGACGCAGCCGACGCGGCCGCCGTCGAAGCGATGCGCGAGGCCCTCAACCAGCTTCCGATGGACGGCACCGTCGTCATCGGCGAGGGCGAGCGGGACGAAGCGCCGATGCTTTACATTGGCGAAAAGGTCGGCTCGGCGCAGGGATCGGGTCCGAAGATCGACATCGCGCTCGACCCGCTCGAGGGCACGACCATCACTGCGAGTGCAGGTCCGAACGCGCTCGCCGTCCTGGCGATCGCCGAGCAGGGCGGCCTGCTCAACGCCCCCGACACCTACATGGACAAGCTTGCGATCGGGCCGAACTACCCGGACGGCACGATCGACCTGTCGCGAAGCGTGACCGACAATATCCGCGCCATCGCTGCGGCCAAGGGCGTGGAGCCGGGCGAGATCGTTGCCTGCGTCCTCGACCGCCCGCGCCACGCCGAAATCATTGCGGAACTCCGCTCGCTGGGCTGCGGCGTGAAGCTGATCCCCGACGGCGACGTGGCCGGCGTCATCGCCGTCTCCGACCCGGCGAACGGCGTCGACGTCTACATGGGCAGCGGCGGCGCTCCGGAAGGCGTGCTTGCCGCGGCTGCGCTTCGCTGCGTCGGCGGGCAGATGCAGGGCCGCCTCATTTTCCGCAACGATGACGAGGTCGCTCGCGCCAAGCGCTGGGGCATCGAGGAGCTCGATCGCATCTACCGGCTCGAGGACATGGCCAAGGGCGACTGCATCTTCGCCGCGACCGGGGTCACCGACGGATCGCTGCTGAAGGGCGTCCACCGCGTCGGCACCTGCACAACGACCGAGAGCATCGTGATGCGCGCAAGCTCGGGCACCGTACGACGCGTTTCGGCCGAACATCAGAAGTGGGGCCGCTAGGGAGCGATCGTTCCGCAAACGGCTCAAAAACGGTCGTCGTGCATTTGTGCACCCTATGAGCACGACTGACGGCCATCGGTTCGCCAGCTTCTTCCAAGCCGGCTTCGAATGTTCCTCGCACCGCCGTAAGGACGGGGTCCGCCTCGACCTCATTCGCGCGACAGGTCACGATAGGCACGTCCGCGAGGACTACCGGCTGTGCAAGAGCCTCGGGCTCCTCACCATCCGCGACGGGCTGCGCTGGCACCTGATCCAAAAGTCACCCGGCAAGTACGATTGGTCGAGCTGGCTCCCCGCGCTTGAGGCCGCGGAGGAACATGGCCTCGAGATCATCTGGGACCTGTTCCACTACGGATCGCCGGACCACCTCGACCAGGCATCTGAGGATTTCCCGCAGCGCTTCACCGACTTCGCCATGGCGGCACTGGAGGTGCGGGAGACCGTCACCAAGCGCCCGCCGCTGCTCTGCCCACTCAACGAGATCAATTTCATCTGCTGGGCCGTCGAGAACAATTACTTTCCGTGCACCGGCCCTGACGAGCGTGGCTGGTTCAAGCGCCATCTCGTCCGCACCAACATCCAGACGGTGCGCGCCATCCGCGAGCGTTGGCCGGACGCGACGGTCATCGGCGCCGAACCGTTGGTGCACATCGCGCCGCGCAATCATCGCCGCCCGGAAGTTCGCGCCGCCGATCACAACCGGCAGGGCCAGTTCCAGAGCTACGACTGGATCACTGGCCGCGACGCGCCGGAGCTTGGCGGCGATCCGTCGCTGATCGACGTGATCGGGCTCAATTTCTACCCGCACAATCAATGGTATCTCGAAGGGCCCACCATCCCGATGGGCCATCATGAATATCGCCCCTTGTCGGACATGCTGATCGAGGTTTCGCAGCGCTTCGAGAAGCCGATCTTCCTGTCGGAGACCGGCGCCGAAGGCACCGGCAAGCCGTCTTGGCTCCACTATGTCTGCAGCGAGGTCCGCGAGGCGATGCGGCAGGGCGTCGATATCCGCGGCATCTGCTGGTACCCGATCACGGCTTATCCCGGTTGGGACAATTCACGTCATGCCGAGGCCGGCTTGTTCTCCTCCGTGCTCTCCGACGGCAGCCGCCACGTCGATCCCTACCTGATCGAGGAAATCGAGGCTCAGCGCTCCAAGTTCGAAAACGTGAGAGTCGCGGCTAACCCTGCACCGCGTCCGCGGCGCGTGGCGTAGCGCCAGCCTCCCACCGCTGCGCGTAGCGCTTCACTTCGGACAGCTGCACGCGGCCCCATTTGTGACCGTATCCGTCCGGCTCGACGCTCTCCGGCTGGTCGAGGAGCTTCTGCCAGCGGCGCAGCTCGGCAATGTAAGGATCGTACGGCACCCGCTCGAAGTCGTTTTTGTCGGCGATGTCGAAGATGCCGATCTTCGCCCACTTCTGCGTCCACCAGTCGGGCAGGTCGACGAACGGGTAGAGGCACACCCCGTGGAGATCGACGCCCTCGTTAAGCGCCTTGAACGATTCCTCCATCGTCATCTTCAGCCACTCGGCGCGATTATCCTGGAAGCCGCTGGTCTCGCCGATGATGATCGGCCGATGATACCGCTCCCACGCGCGCTTCAGCAGCTCGCTCAGGGGTTTCCGGCGTGGGTCGCGCGGGCCGAGGACCTCGCGCTTCTTGTCATCGCCAAGCTGGACCTGGTTGTAGTGGTAGACATTGACCCCGACGATATCGAGGATCTCGGGCGATCCGCCGAGGTCCGGGTTCACAAGCCCCGCCAGCATGTCCCAGGCCTCGAAGGCTTCGCGGAAGGCTTCGTCGCGGGCCTCGTCCGCAAGGTCCGGGCGGTCCGGCGGCGGCACGGCGTGGACGATCGGGTCGACGTGCACCATTCGCGCCCGAGGCTCGATTTCGCGGATCGCCTTCACGCCCTCGATCGCCATTCGCGCCAAAGCGACCTTCAGCTCATCTTCGCGGCCCTTGGCGAAGGGCGCCATCCACTGCAGGTCGGTCGCGGCGGCCGAGAAAAAGGTGATCTCGTTGATCGGCGTGAAGAAATAGGGCCCTTCGGCGCTGCTCGTGACGAACTCGGCGGCGGCGCGGCAGTAATCGACGAAGCGCTTGCGGCAATCGTCGGAGAATGGGTCGCAATCGTCGGGCAGGCCGTAGTGGCACATGTCCCAGAGCGGCGTGATCTTGCAGGCGGTTGCCGCATCCTGGACAGCGCGGACGCTCGACCAGTCATACTTGCCGCCGCCGAGATCGACGCGCGGCCAGCGGATGGCCTCGCGGACGATGCCGATGCCGAGGTCCATCGCCGCGGCATAATCCGCCGCCAGATGCCTGTCGTGGCCGGTCGCCTCGACGTAATCCTTCCGCTCGCCGTCCTTCCAGACGAAGGTCGAGCATTCGAAACCGCCCATGAAGAAGGTCGGGAAAATCGATCCGTCGGTCATTTGAGGACAACACGCGCCGCGCACGGTTGTTCAGCGCCGGTCAGGTGATCGGCGCGTCCTGCAGTTCTTCCGACGGCGTTCCGACGAACGGCCAGCCATCCCGCCAGATGATCTTGTCGATCAGCAGGATGCGGCGGCTGTTGATCTCGTCCTCCTGCCGCTGGCGGGGGCGGTTCACGTCGATTGCGTGATAGATGATCCAGTGCTGGCCGGCCTTGTCGACGACGATGCCGTTATGGCCCGGCGCAAGCCAGCGCTCGCTCTTGAACAGCATCAGGCTGTGCGGAACACCCCGCACCTCTTCCAAGGTCTCGAACGGCCCGGTGGGGCTTTTGGACCGCGCGACCATCACGCCATATTCAGCGTCAGGTCCGCAGCAATTATCGCCTGAATAGAAGAGGTAATAATAAACCTCGCGGTGGATCACCCACGCCGCCTCGACCAGCCGCGGGAAAGCGCCTTTCACCGGGTTCGGCCAGATCAGATCGACGGGCTCACTGTCCGGCGCGAACGACATGTGGTCGTCAGCGAGTTGCTGCACCTTAATCGGCTGGAAGCCTGAGCCCCAGTAGAGGTAGCGCTTCCCCGTCGCGGGGTCGTCGAAGACCATCGGGTCGATATATTCGAAGCCCATCCCCAGCAGCAGCGGCATGCCCATGTCGACGAAGGGGCCCGCCGGCGAAGTCGCGGTCGCGACCGACAGGCAATGCCCGCGCTCCGGCACGTCGCACACGTCGGGAGTCGCCGAATAATACATCAGGAAGCGGTCGCCCTCCTGGACCACGAACGGCGCCCAGAAGTCCTGAGTGCTGCTGGCCCAGGTCGGCTTGTCCGGCATCGCATCGCCGAGGTGATGCCAGTGGATCAGGTCCGACGAACGCGCGACCTGGATGTTGATCCAGTGGCCGTCGCGAAGCGTCTGCGTCGCGTAGGCGTAGTAGAACCCGTCCGGAGCCAGAATGACTGCGGGATCGGGAAAGTCCTCGTCGAGGATCGGGTTGGTGTATTGGTGAACCGTCGGCGCGGGAACGCATGTTTCGGGCGTCTCGCCCGTCGAAGCGGCAGAATCGAAGCTGGTCGGCATCCGCCGCAGATAAGGTCCTCAGCAACTGTGGGGAAGCGGGTCCTGCGGCGACGACCGCCGCAGGACCTTAGTTCTCAACTTCTTATTCTGCGGCCAGTGCCGGCTCCTGCGCCGACTGCGTCCGCTTCTCGTCCATGCGCCGGAACGTGGCCAAGGCCTGCCCGACGATCTGGTCCATATTGTAGTAGCGATAGGTCGCAAGTCGGCCGACGAAGGTCACGCCTTCGGTCTCGTCCGCAAGCGCCTCGTACTTCTTGAACAGCTCCTGATTCTCCGGCCGCGGGATCGGGTAATAAGGATCGCCCTCCGCCGACGGATATTCGTAGGTCACCGTCGTCACCGGCGCTTCCTGCCCGGTCAAATGCTTGTACTCGCTGATGCGAGTGTAGGGTACGTCAGGGGACGGGTAATTGATTGTCCCCGTCTCCTGGAACCGGTCCTGCTCGAGCGTCTGGTGATCGAACTTCAGGCTGCGGTACGGCAACTTGCCGAAGCGGTACTCGAAATATTCGTCGATCGGGCCGGTGAAGATCACATGGTCTGCGATCTCGTTCGCGCGATCCTTGAACTCCGCAAAGTCCACACCCGTCCGCACCTCGATCAGCGGGTTGTCCAGCATGTTCTTGAACATGGCGGTGTACCCGTCTTTGGGCATCGCCTGGAAGGTGTCGGTGAAGTAGCGGTCGTCGGTGTTGGTACGCGTCGGGATACGCGAGGTCACCGACTTGTCCAGCTCACTGGGATCGAGACCCCACTGCTTGCGCGTGTAGCCCTGGAAGAACAGCTCGTAGAGCTCGCGTCCTACGGCGTTGATCACCACGTCTTCGGACGTCTGAATGTCCTCCACCGGCTCGGCACGCGACGCGAGATAGTCGGCCGCTTCCTCGTCGGTCTGAAGATTGAGATCGAAGAGCTCGTTGAGCGTCGTCCGGTTGATCGGGATCGGCACGAGCTTGTCGCGGACGACCGCGCGGACGCGATGCTCGTACGGCCGCCATTCCGTGAACTGCGACAGATATTCGACGACCTGGTCGCTGTTCGTGTGGAAGATGTGCGGCCCGTACTTGTGGTACAGGATGCCCGCCTCGTTCGGCTCGTCATAGGCATTGCCGCCGACGTGCGGGCGACGATCGATCAGCAGGACGCGGGCGCCATGCTGGCTCGCAAGGCGCTCGGCCAGGACAGAGCCCGCAAAGCCGGCACCGACGATCAGATAGTCGTAGCGTTCGCCGCTGCCTCCGAGGGCACGCTGATCGCCGCTCACTCTGCGGCCACCAGCAGTGCCGGCGCCTCCTGCGAATATTCTTCGCCAAGAACCTGGGCGATGAGCCCGGCCATGCGTGCCTGGGTCGTGTCCCAGCTCGACGACGACAGGATCAGGTCCGCCTCGGCCAGCCATTCGCCGTTGGGATCGCGCGATTGCTCGAGAGCCTTCTCGCAGCAGCGGATGAAGCCTTCGGCGTCGTGCGCAATGTGCACGCCCTGAAGGTGGCCGTAAGTGCGCACCACGTCCTTGATCGCGCTCGACACGACCGGCTTACCGCCAGCGAGATACTCCGGCGTCTTCGTCGGCGAGATGAACTGGGTGGACTCGTTCAGCGCGAATGGCATCAGCGCAACGTCCCAGCCCGAGAGATAGACCGGCAACTGCTCGTAAGTCTTGCCGCCGACGTAGTGGATGTTCGCGGCGCGCGGCAGGTCTTCCTCGGCGATCTTTACGACCGGGCCGACCATCACGAACGACCAGTCAGGCCGCATGTCCGCCATCTGGCGAAGCATGTCGATGTCGAAGCGCTCGTCGATCACGCCGTAGAAGCCAAGGCGCGGATGCTTGAGATCGGCCTGGTCCGCCGGCTGCGGAAGCTCGCGGCGAGCCTTTGCAAAATGCTTCAGGTCGACCGACGACGGGAAGCAATGCGCGTTCGCGTGACGGTCCTTCTTCGCCTCGTACAGGCTGGCGCCGCCGGTGAAGACGACGTCGGCGCGGTCGAGCAACTCCTGCTCGAGATCGAGCAGATGCTCCGGCGCGAACTTGAACTTCGAAAGCTCGTCCATCGCGTCATAGACGACCGCGCTGGAATCGAGATGCCGCGAGAAGGACAGCATCATCGGCGTATAATACCAGGCGATCAGCGGCCGCGCGTAAATGCTGACATGGGCATCGAGCAGGCGCTTGAGCGCAGCTTCGCGCTTCGCATCGTCGAGCCCCTGCGGAAGGTGCGGCGTGACGATCCGGATATTCGCATTTTCCTCGGCCTGACGGACCTTGAGGAAGGCGGTCTCCCGCCGTTCGATCTCGACCGGCTCTTCCCAGAACACGACCGTCATGTCCTTGGCGAAGCGGCTCATCAGATGTTGAGGACGCTGGAAGACAAAGTCCCACCGCAAGTGCGAAAAGCACAGCAGAGTTGGACGCGAAGGATCCGGGGCCGAGGGCTCGGCTGTGGACTCAACTGGCACCCCGACACTCGTCAGCATTTCGCGTTAATCCTCCGGTTGTTGGAACTTCACTGCTGAACGGGCCGTGAGGCGTTGCGGTTCCGTTATGTTGATCGAGATTAGCATGAATCCGGGCATTGTGCGGTGCAGCATTAGCCAGTCCGAATGATTGACGCGCCAAGTTGCGCGTGGAAGGGACGATGCCAAGGAGAGACTCTTGGCGACCACCATCGAACAGCTCGAAACCCGGCGCGAAGCAGCCAAGCTCGGCGGCGGAGAAAAGCGCATTGCAGCGCAACACGCGAAGGGTCGGTTGACCGCCCGCGAACGGCTCAGCGTGCTGCTCGATGAAGGCAGCTTCGAAGAGTATGACATGTACGTCGAGCACAATTGCGTCGACTTCGGAATGGAGACCCAGCACGTCCCCGGAGACGGGGTCGTTACGGGCTCGGGAACGATCAACGGGCGTCTCGTCTACGTCTTCGCGCAGGACTTCACCGTGTTCGGCGGGTCGCTGTCGGAGCGCCACGCCCAGAAGATCTGCAAGGTGATGGACATGGCGATGAAGGGTGGCGCGCCCGTCATCGGCCTCAATGACTCGGGCGGCGCGCGCATCCAGGAGGGTGTCGCCTCATTGGCGGGCTATGCCGAAGTCTTCCAGCGCAACGTCCTGGCCTCGGGCGTCGTGCCGCAGATCAGCCTGATCATGGGTCCGTGCGCCGGCGGCGCGGTCTATTCGCCCGCGATGACCGACTTCATCTTCATGGTGAAG
>JAEVYW010000191.1 GCA_023392555.1 Pseudomonadota bacterium
CCATTATCGCGTCCGCCTGACCCACAGCCTGGAGGTTGCGCAGATCGGTCGCACCATGGCGCGAGCGCTGGGCCTCAACGAAGACCTTACCGAGATGCTGTGTCTGGCCCACGACCTCGGTCATCCGCCGTTCGGCCATGCCGGTGAGGACGCATTGCAGGAGGCGATGGCCGATGCCGGCGGCTTCGACCACAACGCCCACACGATCCGCCTCGTGACCAAGCTCGAGACGCCGTATCCCGACTTCGATGGGCTCAATCTCAGTTGGGAGGCGCTGGAAGGGCTCGCCAAGCATAACGGTCCGGTTCCAAGTCCTACCTGGGCGCTGGTGGAGGCGAACGAAACGTTCGACCTGGAGCTGGACAGCTGGCCTTCATTGGAAGCGCAGGTCGCCGCGGTGGCCGACGATATCGCCTACGACAATCACGACATCGACGACGGATTGCGCGCGGGGCTGCTTCAAGCCGAGGAGCTCGAGGCGATCCCGCTGCTTCGGGAACGGCTGGACGAGATCGACCGGCGGCATCCTGGCCTGTCTCCTGACAAAAGGATGCGGGCGCTGGTGCGCGACCAGATTGGAACGATGGTCGGCGATGTGCTTGCCGAGACCCGGCGCCGTGTTGCCGAGGCGGGCGTAGAGACAGTCGACGATGTTCGCCGGGCTGGCGGACAGCTCGCGGGTTTTTCGCTGGAGCTCGACGCGCAGGAGAGGGACCTCAAGCGGTTTCTTTACGACCGGCTGTATAGTTCACCGCATCTCGAAGACATTCGCCGCGAAGCGCAGCGCGTGGTGGCCGGCCTTTTCGCCGCTTACAGCGAGGATCCCTCGCTGCTTCCGGAAGTCTGGCGCAGCGGCGCCGGCGAGCTTCACCGCCTGCGCACGATCGGCGACTTCATCGCCGGAATGACCGACCGGTTCGCCGTCGCCCGCCACCGCGAGCTTGTCGGACCGGTCGATCTGCCCGACCGTTTTTAGTATCCGCTGTCGGAATCGGTGTTGGTGTTTGCCTTGTTGTCGTTGCTGCGCGACTTGTCCTTGCCCTTCGCGGGCTTGGCCGTGGCCTGGGCAGCCTTAAGCGACGCCGCGTAGGCGGTTTGCTGCTTGACCAAATTGTCGACCGCGCTGTTCCACAGCGTGGCTGCCTGGTCGCAAGGCTTGCCGATCAGCGGCTGGCCGACGGTGGCCACGCGGTCGGCGACGAACCAGAGATTGTCTGCGGCCTGCTTCTCGATGCCGGCGACATAGGCGTTCCAGCTGGCCAGTTCCTGCGGCTGCATCTTCGCTTCCGCAGTTAGCCGCGGAAGATAGGCCTTCGCCTTCAGCGCAGGAGTGGCCTCGACCACGGTGCAAACCGTGCCCTCGGTACGGCGCTTGATGCTCATGCCAAGGTCCCAGTCATACGCACGCGCTGCCGTGTTGTTCGGAGCAGGCGTCGCAAGGAGCCGCTTCATGCTGTTTTCAACAGCAGCAGCGTTGCGGCCGGGAACGTCGTAATATTCGATCGTCACACCGGGCACGCTCTGCAGGGTGCGAGTTGCCGTGGCGGTGGTTGCAGCGGCCGGCGGCGTTGCGGCGGGCGCTGTGGCAGCGGGCGCGGCTTGCGTCGCCGCGATGGCCATCAGGATGGAAAGCAAAGCGAATCTCCTCAAGATTTGCAGGGCTTTGTATCTTCCGCGGCGGCTGTAGCAAGCACTCGTGACGTCGCGGCCCCGCTGCGATAGAGGCGCGCTGATCCTGCAGTTTGAGAGCTGAACCCTTGAGCCTTTACGCTTCTTACTCCGCGCTCCTCGATGGAGTGCTCGACGAGCTTGTTGCCGACGGCACGCTTCCCGCCGAGCTCAATCGCCGCGGGGTCGCGGTCGAGCCACCGCGCGACGTGTCGCACGGCGACCTCGCGACAAATGCTGCGATGGTGCTGGCCAAGCCCGCCGGCACGAACCCGCGAGCGCTTGCCGAGGCCATCAAGACGAAGCTGGAGGCGGTGCCGACCATCACCTCGGTCGAGATTGCCGCTCCCGGGTTCATCAACCTGCGCCTGTCGCCGCAGTCTTGGCGCGATGAGCTCAAAACGGTCCTGAGCCAGGGCGACGCATACGGGCAGTCCAACGTCGGCCGCGGTGAGCGGGTCAACGTCGAATATGTCTCGGCCAATCCGACCGGCCCTCTGCACATGGGCCACTGCCGTGGCGCGGTGGTCGGGGACGCGCTCGCTCGGCTGCTCGAGGCGGCAGGCTTCCGGGTCACCAAGGAATATTACGTCAACGATGCGGGCGGTCAGGTCGATACGCTCGCCCGGTCGGCTCACATTCGCTACCGCGAAGCACTCGGTGAGGATGTCGGCGAGATCCCGGAAGGGCTCTATCCCGGCGACTATCTGATCCCGGTCGGCCAGGCGCTCGCCGAGGAATTTGGCGACCGTTACGCGAACGCGCCCGAGAGCGAATGGCTGGTGACCTTCCGCAAGCGCGCCGTCGCGGCGATGCTCGAGCTCATTCGTCACGATCTCGGCCTGCTCGGCATTCACCACGACATCTTCGCTTCGGAGGCGGAGTTGCAGGCGTCGGGCGCGGTCGAGCGTGGCATGAAGGTGCTCGAGGAGAAGGGCCTCGTCTATCAGGGCGAGCTCGAGCGGCCGAAGAGTCTCGACGAGCATGACGAGTGGGAGCCGGTCGAACTGACGCTGTTCCGTTCATCGCAGTTTGGCGACGACCAGGACCGGCCGATGAAGAAGTCGGACGGTAGCTGGACCTATTTCGGCGCCGACGCGGCGTACCATTTACAGAAGTCGGAAAGCGCCGATCACCTGGTCAACATCTGGGGCGCGGACCATGCAGGCACGGTCAAGCGCGTCCAGGCCGCAGTGAAAGCGCTGACCGACAGCCGCGTCGACCTCGACGTGAAGCTGGTCCAGATGGTCCGCCTGTTCCGCGCGGGCGAGCCGGTGAAGATGTCGAAGCGCTCCGGCTCGGTCGTGACTCTTGCCGACGGCGTCCGCGAGGTCGGCAAGGACGTCGTACGCTTCATGATGCTCACCAAGCGCGCCGACACGATGCTCGACTTCGACTTTGCGAAGGTGGTCGAGGCGTCGAAGGACAATCCGGTCTTCTACGTCCAATATGCCCATGCCCGGATCAGCTCGTTGAAGCGCAAGGCCGCAGACGCGGGCGTCAGCCTGAGCATGCCGGCCGACCTCGACCT
>JAEVYW010000264.1 GCA_023392555.1 Pseudomonadota bacterium
CCGGTTTCGCGCTCGTCTGGATCGACAGCTGGCGTCCACTTGGGTCGAAGCGCGCCAACGGCTAAAGGCGCACGAATGACCGATCGACGCGACAATTCACGTCACATCCGCGCCCGCCGGGGCAGCGAGATCGTGGCGAAAAGCTGGGCGGCCGAAGCCGCCGTCCGGATGCTGATGAACAACCTCGACGAGGAGGTCGCCGAAGACCCGCAGAGCCTCGTCGTCTACGGCGGCATCGGGCGAGCCGCGCGCAACTGGACCTGCTTCGACAAGATTGTCGAGGTCCTCGAACGTCTCGACGAAGACCAGACCCTGCTCGTGCAGTCGGGCAAGCCGGTCGGCGTGTTCCGCACGCACAAAGACGCGCCGCGCGTGCTCATCGCCAATTCCAACATCGTGCCGAAATGGGCGAACTGGGAGGTGTTCAACGAGCTCGATCGCAAGGGGCTTATGATGTACGGCCAGATGACCGCCGGCAGCTGGATCTACATCGGCACGCAGGGCATCGTCCAAGGCACGTACGAGACCTTCGCAGAGATGGGCCGCCAGCATTTCGGCGGCGACCTCAAGGGAAAGTGGATCCTGACTGCGGGCCTCGGCGGAATGGGCGGCGCGCAGCCACTTGCCGCGGTGATGGCCGGCGCTCACTGCATCGCCATCGAATGCCAGGACAGCCGCATCGAGAAGCGGCTCGAGACCCGCTACCTCGACAAACGTGCGACCAGCATCGACGAGGCGCTCGAGATCATCCGCACCGCGACGGAGCCGACCAGCGTCGGGCTGCTCGGCAATGCGGCGGAGATCCTGCCGGAGATGCTGAAGCGCGGCATCCGCCCCGATGCGCTGACCGACCAGACCAGCGCGCACGACCCCGCCAACGGCTACTGCCCGGCGGGCTGGACCGTCGCCAAGTGGCAGGAGATGCGCGAGCGCGATCCTGCTGCAGTTGCCGCCGCCGCACGCGAGTCCATCGCTGTGCACGTGGACGCGATGCTCGCGTTCAAGGACATGGGCGTCCCGACCTTCGATTACGGCAACAACATTCGCCAGGAAGCGAAGGACATGGGCGTCGAGCACGCGTTCGACTTCCCGGGCTTCGTGCCCGCCTATGTCCGACCCTTATTCTGCCGCGGCGTCGGCCCGTTCCGCTGGGTCGCGCTGAGCGGCGATCCCGAGGACATCTACCGCACCGACCAGCGCGTGAAGGAGCTGATCCCCGACGACCCGCACCTCCACCGCTGGCTCGACATGGCGCGGGAGCGCATCGCCTTTCAGGGCCTCCCGGCGCGCATCTGCTGGGTCGGCCTCGGCCAACGCCACCGCCTCGGCCTCGCGTTCAACGAAATGGTGCGCAACGGCGAGGTCTCCGCGCCGATCGTCATCGGCCGCGACCATCTCGACAGCGGCAGCGTCGCCTCGCCGAACCGCGAGACCGAAAGCATGATGGACGGCAGCGACGTCGTGTCAGACTGGCCGTTGCTCAACGCGCTCCTGAACACCGCGAGCGGCGTGACCTGGGTCTCGCTGCACCATGGCGGCGGGGTCGGCATGGGCTACTCGCAGCACAGTGGAATGGTGATCGTCGCGGACGGCACCGACGATGCCGCCTGGCGGCTCGAACGAGTGCTGTGGAACGACCCGGGCACCGGCGTCATGCGCCACGCCGACGCGGGCTATCGCATCGCCGTGGATTGCGCCGATGAGCAGGGCTTGGACCTGCCGATGGTGACTGCCTAGTTCGTCGGCCAGCGCATGATGTTTGCGACGCGGCTGCCGAGGCTGGCCGTCGTCGGGAAGACGTGATTACCATATTCCTGGACTACCGTGTTCCCGCCGGTGCCGCCGGCATAATAGCAACCGATGCACCAGTAACAACCAGGCGTTGCCGAGCCCAGGGGCCCGCGGAAGTCCAGGATCTGGTTACCGTCTATCCACACGTCGAGTTCGCCCTTCGGGCCTAGGATGAAGCGGTAGACGATGTCATGCGGCAAGCCGAAGCTCATGGGGGCCTCGTACCTCTTGGTATTATCCTGCCCGTCGCCGCGGGTGGTAATCACGAACTTCCCGTCCCGACCCCGCCGGAAAGCAAAGGCCGGCGATCCGCTTCCCGGCCAGTGCATCTGGACAAAGCAGCCGCCAGTCTCCGCGAGCATTCCAGCCGGGTTTGACCAGGCCCGATCCATATAAGTGAACGCACCCCACATCGATACGCCGTTTGGCAGCTTGGTGCGGCTTTCATGCAGTTCCGACCGCGTTTCGCCCGAGCGAAGCTCGAAACGTGAGCGGTTATCCGTGGTTCGCCAACAGTAATCCAGGCCAGCAATCTTGGTCGATTGCATGGCTGCAGACCACTTGCGTCCATTCCAGATGGGATATTCCGGAGTTAGCCCATTAGTCGCGAGCGTCGATTGGTAGGTCGAGGCAGTTGCCGCATTGATCGCGGTTGTATTCGAGCTGGTCGGGCTCGATAGGCAAGCCGTCCCGCTTTGGACGATGCTGCCGTCTGCACATTTCACCCATTCTTTCGCCGCTATTGCCGGCGCCGCCGTGATGGCGAATGCCGCGCCACAAAACAGGCGTCGCGAAACCGCTTCCATTTGTGTAATTCCCCGCCAAACCCAGCGTTGGAAGCTACGCGGTCGCAGCCCAAAGAATATGGGTCAGCAGGCAAGCAAGCCTGCTCGCAACGCATCTCGGCGTTAACGAGCCTAAATTATTGTTTTCGTAAAGGCGACAGGGGGCTTTTTCAGCCATTGCTCAGGAAGCGCTCAGGCCTTTCAGCCAGGCTCGATCGATGATTGCGCTCCAAACTGAGATGGAGCGTGATGATGGATCAGGTTCAACGGGTGGAAGGCCGCAGTCTCTGGCGCCTTCTGATCTGGGGCGGGGCAGTGCTGCTGTTCGCCTTGCCCTGGCTGGCGATGCAATTGACCAATGAGGTCGTGTGGACGGCGTCCGATTTCGTCGTCTGGGCCGCAATGCTGCTCGTCGCTTGCACTCTCGCGGACGTCGCTCTGCGCAAGGCATCCAACTTCCTGACGTTGGCTGCCGGACTGGTCGCCGTCGCAACAGGATTCTTCACGATCTGGGCCAACCTCGCGGTCGGGATCATCGGCAACGAGGATGACCCGCACAATCTCGCCTTCATGGCGGTGCCCCTGGTCGCGATAGTAGTCGGCACCCTTGCCAGGCTGAAGCCGGACCGGATGGCCGCCGCGATGCTCATCACCGCGGTCGTGCAGGTCGCGGCGGCAGTCTTCGCGATCTCCGACGGCCGCGTCGACCAGGGATCGCGAGTGGCGGAGATCGTGCTTGCCACTATCCTTATGCCGGGCCTGTGGCTGCTTTCTGCCGGCCTCTACAAAAAGGCTGCCTGACGAGACGTAGCGAGGCGCCGCGGCTGGGCAGGTGCGGGCAAATCTGCCAAGGGCGGCGCCAATGCTGACTCTCGATCCGACCGCCCTCGACCTTGCCACTTTGCGCCGCCTGTGGAGCGGAGCCGAAGCTCGCCTCGACGACGCATGCCACGACCGCGTCGCGAGCGCCGCGCAGTCCGTCGATCGCATCGTCGCGGGCGGTCAGACGGTCTACGGGGTCAACACCGGCTTCGGCCTGCTCGCACAGACCCGCATTCCTGACGAACGGCTGGCGGAGCTGCAGACCAACCTGATCCTCTCGCACAGCGCCGGGCTCGGCGACCCGCTGCCGCGTCATGTCGTCCGGCTGATGATCGTGCTCAAGCTGCTTGGCCTCGGCCGCGGTCATTCGGGCGTTCGACCTATCGTCGTGGAGGGCTTGCAGACGCTCCTCGACCAGGACGCGATGCCGGTCATTCCGGCGCAAGGCAGCGTCGGCGCCTCGGGAGATCTCGCGCCACTGGCGCACATGACGGCCGCGCTGATGGGCTACGGCCGGGTCGATCTTGCGGGCCGGATCGTGTCCGCAGCGGACGCGCTAAACGAGCTGGCGCTCGAACCCCTGCAGCTCGGTCCCAAGGAAGGGCTCGCGCTCATCAACGGCACGCAGGCCTCGACGGCGCTCGCGCTCGACGCTCTGTTCACCGGCGAGCGCGTGTTCGCCGCGGCTCTCGCGGCCGGAGCGCTTTCGGTCGACGCCTTGAAGGGGAGCGCCAAGCCGTTCGACCCGCGCATCTCGCAGCTTCGCGGCCAACCCGGCCAGATTGCCGTCGCCGGCCGGATTGCCGATTTCCTTTCGGGCAGCGAGATCCTGACCAGCCATGTCGCCTGCAGCCGGGTGCAGGACCCTTACAGCTTCCGCTGCCAGCCGCAGGTGATGGGCGCCGCTCTCGACCTGCTGCAAAACGCAGCGCGCACGCTGACGATCGAAGCGGGCGCGGTCACCGACAATCCAATCCTCTTCCCCGAGGAAGATGCGGCAATCTCCGGCGGCAATTTCCACGCCCAGCCCGTCGCCTTCGCGGCGGATACGATTGCTATGGCGCTGTGCGAGGTCGGATCGATTTCCGAGCGGCGCATCAGCGTTCTCGTCGATCCGAAGATGAGTGGGCTGCCCGCGTTCCTGACGCAAGACTCAGGCGTCAACTCCGGCTTGATGATCCCGCAGGTCACCGCCGCCGCCCTGGTCAGCGAGAACAAGAGCCTCGCTTTCCCGGCAAGCGTCGATTCCATCCCGACCTCAGCGGGCCAGGAGGACCATGTGTCGATGGCGCCGATCGCGGCGCGCAAGGCCTGCCAGATCGCGCGCAACGCCGCCGGCGTCATTGCCGTGGAGCTGATGGCCGCTGCCGAGGGCATCGATTATCACGCGCCGCTCAAGACCAGCGCCAAGCTCCAGTCCGTGCACGACGCGGTGCGCGCACTCTCGCCCCACTTCACTGCGGACCGCTATTGGGCCGACGAAATGAGCGCGCTTCAGTTCGCCGTTCTTGACGGCAAAATCGGCGCTGGCGACGTGCTTGGGGTTTAGCCCCCGACCCGGGTCCAGCGCTGCTCGTCGCAGAGCAGCCCGCCAATGACGCAGCCTTCGACTTCCATGACGTTTGCGCCGACCTGGCGCACCGTGGCGGAAGCGAAGATGTTGCGCTTCGGCACGAACACCTTGCCCTTGTAGCGGTTGTTCCCCGCCGGCTTGAGGCCGCTCAGGATGCGGGTGCCGATGAGGTTCTGTGTCCCGCCTTTGCGCGCATTGGCCTTGGCCTTGTCCGACGCGCGGATGACGGTGCCGCAATAGGCATTGCCGCACTGCGACACCTGCACGACGACGCTGCGCTTCGGGTTCGCCCAGCGGCCTTCGAGAGGCGCGGCGAGGGCGACGCCAGGCAGGCCGAGCAGTGCCGCGGCAACTCCAACTCTCAGCAGAATCCGTTTCATGCCCGCCATTTAGCCGCGATTTGCGGCAACAATCGTTCGCTCAGCTTTCGCGCCGATGAACGTTATCGCCGCTGCCCATCGCTTGCGCGGGTCAGCGCGGCCTCCAGTTCCGCCGCGCTATAGGGCTTGGCGACGGTCGGTACGGTGCGGAATTCCGGCGGATGCGAACTGTCGCCATAGCCGGTCGCAAAGATGAACGGGATCGTGAGCTCGGCCAGGCTGGCCGCAACCGCATAGCTCATTCGCCCATGCACGTTGACGTCGAGGATGGCGGCATCGATCTCGCTGTTCGCCAGCGCGTCGTGCGCCTCCTCCATGCGCGACGCGTAGACGACCGTCGCGCCCTTGCTAACCAGCATGTCTTCGAGCGCAAGGCCGATGATCGGCTCGTCCTCGAGGACCAGGATGGTTGCGCCGTCGATGGTCATTCGGCGGGGGTCAGCTTTGCAAGGATCGTGCACTGCAGGCCGCTCGGGCGGAAATCCATGGTCACCTTGCTCCGAAGTTCCGCCGACAGGCCACGCTCGATCAGCCGCGTGCCAAAGCCGCGCCGCTCGGGAGGCTCAACGGCCGGACCGCCGCTTTCGGTCCACACGAAGGTCAGGGCGATTTGGTCGCCCTCGGCCTTCTCCGCCGTCCACCGCACGTCGACCGTGCCGCTGCCGTTCGACAAGGCGCCATATTTGATGGCGTTGGTACACAGTTCGTGGATCGCCATCGCAAGCGACACGGCCGTCTGTGCCGGCAAGGGGATCTCCGGCCCCTCGATCGTGAAGCGGCTCACGTTGGCTCCGGCCGTGGCGGTCACCGAAGCCCGTACTGTCTCGACCAGCCCGGCGCCTTCCCAATTCTGCGTCGTCAGCAAATTGTGCGCCGCCGAAAGGGCGTTGAGCCGCGCGTCGAAGGTCTGCCGCGATTCAGCCGGATCGCTGCCGTCTGCGAACGACTGCATCGCGAGCGCCTGGACGATCGACAGCGTGTTCTTCACGCGGTGGTTGAGCTCGTTGATCAGAAGCTTCTGATGTTCTTCGGCGCGATATTGCTCGGTGACATCGTGACCCTGGACGAAGACGCCGCTCGCTTCTTGCCCTGGCGCCGCGACGATCGGCTGATAGATGAAGTCGAGAACCCGCTCTTCCAGCTGGTCGCTGTCCTCGGCCTTCAGGAACACGCGAACGCCTCGTCCGATGAAGGGCTCACCGGTCTCGCGCACGGTATGGAGCAGTTGCACGAAGCCCTGTTCGACCACTTCGGGAAGCGCCTCGGCGACCGACTTGCCGGCGATTTGGCGGTCGCCGACCAGGCGCCGGTAAGCCGCGTTGGCCATGATGAATTTCAGTTCGGGGCCTTCGATCACAGCAACGAAGCC
>JAEVYW010000206.1 GCA_023392555.1 Pseudomonadota bacterium
TGCCAGTGCGAGGACTTGCGGAAGCCCGACGCGCCCTGCTCCTCCGCAGTCGCGCGCTTCGCGGCTTCCTCCGGGTCGAGGCCGGCGAAGTAATTCCAGTTCTTGTTATATTCGGCCGCGTGGGCCTCGCAGAAGTACCAGCGATCGGGATTGTTCGGCGCCTTGGGCGCAGGCCGATCCCCGACTTCGCTGCAGCCTTCACGGTCGCACAGCCGGACCTTGGACGCGCCGCGCCCTGCTCCGGCGTAGGAACGCCAGCGTGGAAAGCCCCAGTCGTCCGATCTCTTCTGCTTCGCCATCGATCCCGCATCTAGGTGTCCGGAGGGCGCTTGGCGAGCCGCCAAGCGAATGAAATGCCAGAGGGCCTGTAAGCCGGGTTCTGTCCAGCGCATTGCTGCGCCTGTGCGGCCATTCCTCTAGGAGACAGGTTGCCCTGTCCCTCAAGCAACCAACCCGGGCGACGAGCCGGAACCAGCCCATATGCCGCCCCTATTCGGTCTTGCACCCGGTGGGGTTTACCGTGCCGGTGACGTTGCCGCCCCCGCGGTGCGCTCTTGCCGCACCCTTTCGACCTTACCCGCCCAAAGGCAGGCGGTATCCTTTCTGTGGCACTATCCCTCGACCCCTCGACTAGCTCGGGACCGGCCGGGCGTTACCCGGCACCGTCGTTCCGTGGAGCCCGGACTTTCCTCGTTGGGTCGAAACCCGCCGCGGCCGCCCGGCCCTCTGGCCCGCGCGATATGGGTTATTGAGGCCGGGGAAGCAACAAAGAGAGCAGCTTGGCGCGGCATTCGCCGTCGACGATGCCGTCGATCAGGTCGGGACGGAAGCGCCTCTGGAAGGCGATCGTCGCCTTCTGCGTGTCGGTCACGTCATAGCCGAACCGCTCGAGGGCAAGGTGAAAAGCGGCGTCGGTCCAGTACGGGTCGATCAGCTCACGCGTGGGGCTCGGCATTGCGAGACGGCGCTTGGCCAATGCTTCCCAGGGGAACAGCTCGCCCGGGTCCTCCTTGCGGCACGGCGCAATGTCCGAGTGCGCAACGACGTTGCCGCGGCTGATGCCGTGCCGCGCCTTGATGTCGGCGACGAGCGGGATCAGCGACGCAATCTGCTCGTCGGGGAAGTTGCGGTAGCCGAACTCATGCCCCGGATTGACGATCTCGATGCCTACGCTGGCGCTGTTGACGTCGCTTATGCCGCGCCAGCGTGACTTGCCCGCGTGCCAGGCGCGCTTCTCCTCATCGACGAGGCGATAGATCGTGCCATCTTCATCGATCAGATAATGGGCGGAGACCTTCGCTTCGGGCGACGTCAACCGATTCAGCGCAGACTCCGCGTCGGGCATCCCGGTGTAATGAAGCACGATCATCGACACCGGCAGCTTGCGATCGTCGAAGTTGGGCGATGGCCGGTCGATGATGTCGAGATCGATCACCGCACCAATGGCGCATCAGCGGTGGATTCGGTCAAGCCCTAGCATGCCGCGGCGCGGCGTTCGTCGCCGGAACGACGGTCGCTGGTCTCACTGTGGCAATAAAGACCGCGCGCATTCTGGTCCGCGATGAGCTTGCGCGTTTGGCCAATCACCGTCTCGCCTGCGCCGAGCATCAGCCAGCCGTCGCCTGCAAGCGCGCCCGCCAGCCGTTCGAAAGCCAGCGTCCGCTTCTCGGCATTGAGGTAAAGCAGCACGTTGCGGCACAGGATGATGTCGAACTCGCCGGGATGCGGCGGCGGCTCGAGCAGGTTCTGGACCTGGAAGCGGACGTTCTTGCGAAGCGGCTCGGCAATGCGCCAGCCGTCGCCGGACTCCTCGAACCACCGCACAGTCTGCGTGATTGCGAGGCCGCGCTGCACTTCGAACTGCGTGTATGTGCCGCTCCGCGCACGATCGATGACCGCGCCCGAAACGTCGGTCCCGAGGATGTCGATCGTCCAGCCCGCCCACTGCTGCGGCGCTTCCGCGAACAGCATCGCGATCGAATAGGCTTCCTGCCCGGTCGAGCAGCCGGCGGACCAGATCCGGATCTTGCGGGTCGAGTGCCGCTTCTTCATCAACTCTGGAAGCGCATATTTCGACAGCAGGTCGAACGGCGTGCGGTCGCGGAAGAAGTAGGTCTCGTTGTTGAGCAAGGCTTCGACGACCTGGTTCTGCAATCCGGGCTCCTTGCCCATGACAAGGATGGTGATCAGCTCGTCCAGCGTCGCGATGCCGCGATCGCGCAGCAGCGTGCTGAGAGCTGTTTCGATCCGCCAGCGGCGGCTCATCGTCAGTTGTTGGCCTGTTCGTGCTTCAAGGAGGCCGGCCAGGATCCGGCTCGAACTGTCGCTTAATTGCAAGTGTCGCCTCCCAGCCGGGATGCGACGCGTCGGGCCAACTTGTCGGGGGTCATGACCGCGCAGGCGAGGCCGGCTTCGAGCACCGCACGGGGCATTCCCCAGACGGCGCAACTGGCCTCGTCCTGCGCAAGGATCGAACCGCCCGCTGCAACAAGCCGCGCCGCCCCCTGGACGCCGTCGCGGCCCATGCCGGTCAGGACGACGCCTGCAGCGCCGGCGCCGAAGATCGAGCCCGCCGACTGGAACATCGGATCGAGCGAGGGCATGCAGCCGGACGTCGCCGGGTTGCGGTCGAGCCTGACCACCGGTCCGTCGTGTGTGTCGGCGATGGTGAGATGCGCGTCGCCAGGCGCAATGATCACGCGGTCGGGAAGCAGGGGCATGCCCTCTTCAGCCACCAGGGCTTCGCGCTTGGCCGAAACCGCGAGCTGGCGTGCAAAGACTTGCATGAACGGCGGCGGCAGATGCTGCGTCACAAGGATCGGAATGCCGACGCGCTTGGGCAGCGCTTCGAAGAAGCTATTGAGAGCGTGAATGCCGCCGGTGGAAGCCCCGATCGCCAGGATCTGGATCGGGTCCGTCGGCATTGCGCGGAGCGGCGCGTGCAGGACCGGCATCGGCGTTGCCGGGACCGGCCTGCGCGTCTGGTCCGCGTAGCCCAACGCCTTCAGGCGGGAGATGAGGATTTCGGAAAAGCGGCCGTTGAAGCGGCCCGCTCCCGGCTTGGGCAGTGCGTCTGCCGCGCCGAGCGCAAGGGCAGCGACGGTTTCTTCAGCGCCCTCCTCCGCCAGCGACGACACGATCATGATGTGCGCGCCGCATGCATTGTCGAGAATGCGCGGGATTGAGCGAAGCCCACCCGCGCCCGGCATCTCGAGATCGAGGAGAATGGTATCGACACGGACCGACTGAAGCGCGTCGATCGCATCCTCGGCCGTGCCGGCAATTGCAGCGATCTCGAACAGATCGTCGCTCTCGATCATCCGCGACAGCACCGACCGCGCGACGACGGAATCGTCGACGATCATCAGCCGGATCCGGCGTTGGGGTCTCGACGGGACGGTTACGCGGTCCCGCGAACTGGCGAGCGCCCGCTCCACGACGGCGCGCTCAGGCGACGCCGACGAGCTGAAGCTTGATGTGCAGCGTCTCGCGGTCGAACGGCTTCATGACATATTCGTCGGCACCGGCTTCGAGGGCGGCTCGAATGTGCGCCATGTCGTTCTCGGTGGTGCAGAATACGACCTTGGGCTGGTCGCTGTGGCCGCGCTGGCGAAGCATGCGCAGGAATTCCATCCCGCTCATCACCGGCATGTTCCAGTCAAGCAGGACCACGTCCGGCATGCTGTTCTCGCAACGCGACAAAGCTTCCTGGCCGTCGCCGGCCTCGTCCACCTCAAATTCAAGCGTTTCGAGGATGTGCCGGGCGACCTTCCGGATCACCTTGGAATCATCGACGATCAGACAGGTCTTCATGCTCAGGTCCCGCTCCCGGTTCGAATGCTTGCTTTAGACGGTAAGAGTAAACGAAGGCCTTATGCCGCCTTGGCCTCGACGCCCGCGACGAGCGCCGCGACATCGATGAGCAGCAGCGGGCCTTCCTCGGTTTCGACCATGCCTTGCGACACGCGCTCCCAGCCCGCGCCCATCGCCGCGCGAACGGCAGCCGGTTCGGACTCGGTCTCAACGACGTCTTCGACCAGGTCGACGA
>JAEVYW010000333.1 GCA_023392555.1 Pseudomonadota bacterium
CTTCACACCCGGCCAAACCAACCCACACCGTCAAAACCGCAACGCGCCAACTCGGAATCATCCGTCCCCCCATCTCCCGAGCATGGCCAACTTGGCTCTCCGATCAGCCCCTGTCGAGAGCGCGTCGGTCCTGAGACAATTCGTCCAATCGACAAAACCGGCCACGCTACGCATGTTGCACCCATGCTGCGGACCGAACGTTTAGACCTGATGCCCAAGACTCGCGACGAGGCTATGGCCGAGTTCAAGCGCATCCTGAAATGGATTGCGCTTGCTGCGGTGCTGATGGTTGCGGGCGCGATGGCTTTTCTTGCCGCTACGGGCGAGCTGACCCGCGACATGATCATCGCCACCACTTTAGGCGTGTTCTTCTCGGTCCTGCTCGGCTGCGGGCTCTTTGCCGCCGCCTTCTTCAGCGACAAGAGCGGCCACGATCAAAGCGTGTCCGACGCGACGGCGGACCCGAAACCGCGCGACTAACGATCGTTGCCGGAATCGGGCCAGAACATCACGCTCCCGCGACGATTGCTAAGCTCCATCGGCGCAAGCTCGGTCCAGACGTTCGCAAACTCGATGGCGGCCGCATCGTCCTCGGCGTGAAACTCGAAAGTCCGCCCGATCGTCCCGCTTGTTCGGTCGATGAAGTGCAGGCGATAGAGGGTCAGCCACTGCTGGATCACCATTACGCTCCGCAGACTTTGCGACCCAATGCCGCGCGGCCTCGTCCCCCCTTAGCAAGCTTGAGCAATCATGCCTAACAGCCGTTTGCGATGATCGCGCAGATTAATCGTACTGGTCGGTGACCGGGCGATCGATGGCTTTCAGACCCGCCAACGCCTTCTTTCGCACACCAACTTCTTCCGCCGCCGCAACAGCCAGATTGTAGTCGTTCGCCGCGGCGTCGATGTCGCCGATCGTACGATAAGCTTCAGCGCGGACCAGCCACGACCGGCCATGCGTCGATTCAAGCTCTTCGATGGCGTCAGTGGCAGTCCCAATGGCGGCGCGCGGATCGCCCGAAGCGAGCTGCGCCTCGGCCAGATACGTAAGGCTCAACTCGTCATGCTTATCGGGTCGCAGGCGCTTGAGCGTGACGAGTGCCCCGCTGCCGTCACCAAGGCGCAACTGCGCAAGGCCCAGCCCCACGGCGGCCATCACCCCGGACCCCGCGGTGCTGAACGCTTCGACCGCCCCTGCAGGATCGTCACGTCGAAGCGCCAGCCACCCGCGAAACGCGGTGCCGACCTTGGGGGACAGCTCGTGGGCGCGCGCCAAGTCCTCGCTGGAACTTTGGTCGTCGCCCGAAAGTCCGCGCGCCAGGCCACGCAGCGCGTAGAGTTCGGCGTCCTCGGGCGCCTCGCGGATCGCCGGGCCGAGCACTTCGACCGCATCGGCCAAAGTGCGAGCGCCGTGCAGCTTCAGTTTCGCGAGGTTGCGTAAGCCCCGTGCCGGGCGCCAGGTGCCCATGTACAGGGTTGCCGCCACCCCGAGGAAAATGGCGGCCGCAAGCGCCCCCATCATCGCCGCCGAGGCCAAAGTCCCGGGCTCGGCGAGGACGTTACGGAAAAGCCAGGTGGGCACGCATGCGCCGGCCGGAGCGGCAATCGAGCCTGTGAAAAACCATTCTTCCGTCGGCGTGCTGTTGGGCGGCGAAGACTGCGCACCGGTGATCCCGAGCAGGATGAACGTCAAAGGGCCCGCAATCGCATAGGCCCAGCCGCTGCTGGCGGTTTGCGCGGCCCACATCGTGAAGATGCCAATCAGGGTGCCGAAAAAGATGCTCCAGCCGACGAGCCCGGCGATTGCCCGTCCGGAAACGCGCAAGGTCACGGCATAAGCGCCGATGAAGAACCCAAGCAGGCCGAGCGGCAGGATCAGCACTTGCCACCAGACGCTCCACAGTGCCGCGCTGACTGAGAGGCCGCCGAAGGCACCTGCGACCGCGCCGACCGCGGTCAGCCAGGGGACCGCGAGCCACTTCGACCCCGTGAACGCGTAATACTCGGGATTATGGCGCAGCCGCCGAAGCTCATCGGCCTCGAGCACGTAGGCAAAGTTGTCGAGCCAGTTGTGCCGCTCTCGCGCCATCCGGAAGCCCCCCTTCCGGCGAGCATAGCACAGCTGTCGGGCTGTCAGCTTCCGATGAGCTCTCGCCCGATGAGCATCCGGCGGATCTCGTTGGTGCCGGCGCCGATGTCGAGCAGCTTGGCGTCGCGGTAATAACGCTCGACCGGCCAGTCCTTGGTGTATCCCGCGCCGCCCAGCGCCTGGATCGCCTCGTTGGACACCTTCACCGCATTTTCGCTGGCCAGCAGGATCGCGCCGGCGGCGTCGAAGCGCGTCGTCTTGCCAGCGTCGCAGGCCTTGGCGACCTGGTAGGCGTAGGCGCGGCTGCTGTTCAGAGCGACGTACATGTCGGCGACCTTCGCCTGCCTCAGCTGAAAGCTGCCGATGGGCTTGCCGAACTGCTTGCGCTCGCGGACGTAGGGCAGGACCACGTCGAGGCAGGCCTGCATGATGCCCAGCTGAATTCCGGCCAGCACCGTGCGCTCGTAATCGAGGCCGCTCATAAGCACGGCGACGCCGTTGTTTTCCTCGCCGAGCACATTCTCGGGCGGAACAAAGCAATCGTCGAACACCAGCTCGCTGGTCGGCGATCCGCGCATTCCGACCTTGTCGATCTTCTGGCCGATGGAGAAGCCTTCCATCCCCTTTTCGATCAGGAAGGCCGTGATCCCGCGGCTGCCCTCACCCGTCTTGCCGTAGACGACAAGAGTGTCCGCATAGGCGCCGTTGGTGATCCAGAATTTGGTGCCGTTGAGGCGATAGCCG
>JAEVYW010000334.1 GCA_023392555.1 Pseudomonadota bacterium
CTCCTTGTTGCCGAATGCGGCGTAAAGGCTCGGGCGGGTGATCCCCATCGCTTTGGTCAGATCGTTGAGCGACGTGCCTTCATAGCCTTTCACCCAGAACACACGCAGGGCCTGAGCTAGCGCCTGATCGACGCAGAACTCCCGCGGGCGTCCGCGGCAGGCGAGGGCTTCGGGCTTATTCATATCGAGCGGTACATAATGCCTAACCAGCGAAAATCCAGTGGCTCAGGCGCTCAGTCCTCTCGATACGGTACGAAGTCTCCGAGAATGCAGACGGGGCCCGGGATGCCGCCGGTCAGTTCAACCGCGCGGACATGGTCGCCGCGGCAGATCTGCGAACCGTGCCGCTCGACGATCAACGTGCTCATCGTGCTGATGTTCTTGCAGGCCCTCCCCGCGTCGTTCAGCCAAAGTGTCCTACCCGTCCGCACGCCGACTGTCCCGTCCGGCATGACTGCGAGGCCCTCGCCGGGCGAAACCGAAACGCACCGTTGCGCCGGACCAATCCGTTTGGCGGCGAGTTCGATGGCAAGTGCAGGACGGTCGTTCCGAACCGAGTTCGTGCAACCGCCGATGAGCAGCACTGCAACCAGCAATCGCGTCGATTTCCGCATGACCATCCCCGATTGAAATCGGTGCGATCATACCGACTTAGCGCTTCGTCGTCACCGACGGCGTGAGGTCCATCGCCGCAGCCAACGCCCGCAGCCTCTTGCGGACCGGCTCGGCGATCAGCGCGGCTTCGAGGCGCGTCACGTCGAGCACCAGCGACGACCCGGTGACGAACAGGTCCGTCGCTTTCAGCGCGGACGCCACACCGCCGCACAAGCGCTGACCAAGGCGCATTGCCAGGCCCCATTGTTGCGCGCGGCGCAGCTGTCCGGGCGAGCAGAGCCGCGCGACCGCGGGATCGGCCAGGAGGTCGCGGCCGAACGTCGACGACAAGGCTTGAGCCATCATCACACGCTCCGCCGCATTGACCGCAACCCAGTTGCCGTGAAGCGCCATTTCGACGCCGCGGTCCGCGCGGAAAGCGGGGTTCGCTTGCCACGCGACGTCCGCAAGCAGGCAGGTCGCAAGGCGGATGCGCGCTGCGGACGGCTTGTCGTCGAAGATTGCGCCAATCCACTCGTCGAGCAGGTCGCCATGCTCGCCGAACGGGCTTTGGCCGTCGCCGAGGCACCGAACTTCCTCGATCAGCGGATCCTGTTGCTTCACTCGCGGCTTCAAGCTCGTGAACAGAAGACCTTCGCGAATGCCGGAGGTCGAGACGACTAGCTTGCTCGGCTCCAGCACCTCGGCAATGCAATTGAGCAGGCCCGCCGCGACGGGGGCCGCCGCGAGCCGCGCCTCCGACACTTCCGTCAGCCATTCGGGCCTCGGATTGGCGGCGATCTTCTGGAGCTGCTTCAAGCGCTCCGGCCTCATCTCATATTGGTGGATGATCGGCAGCGGATAGCCGGTCGCAAACATGTCGATCCGCGCCAGCGCGCGCCACGATCCGCCGACCATGTAAAAGGGTCGGCCCTTCGCACGCTTGCGCAGGCCGCTGCCCTTCAGGCGCTTTTCGAGGATCTTCGTTGCGTCGCGCTGGCCGGGCGAGCCGGGCTTGATCTGGAGCACGCCGAGGGGAAGCGAAAGGCCGTCGCCGACCGTGCCGTCCGCGAGGTCGACCAGCTCAAGGCTGCCACCGCCAAGGTCGCCTGCAATGCCGTCGGCGTTCGGGATAGCCGACAGCACCCCCTCGCCCGCAAGCGCGGCCTCCTCGCCGCCGCTCAGCACCTCGCAGCGAAAGCCGAGGGCCTCGACGGACTGGACGAACTCACGGCCGTTGTCGGCGTCGCGCACCGCGGCAGTCGCCACCACCCGCGTCTGCTTCACCTTCATGTGATCGAGGAGCAGCCGGAAGCGCGCAAGCGATGCCAGAGCATTGCCCATCTGCTCCGCACCAAGCCGCCCGGTCTCCGCAAGTCCGGTCCCGAGCCCCGCCATCACCTTTTCGTTGAACACCGGCGCGGGCATGCGCTCGGCGCCTTCGTAAACAACAAGGCGAACCGAGTTCGACCCGATGTCGATGATCGCAGCCGGCTTCCCGTTCAGCACGTGGGTTCAATGCCCACGCTTGAACCGCAGCTTTGGCACCTTGCGGCCCTTCTTGCGCGCTTCGCCGCGCCCGGACAGCGACGGGTTTGCCATGAAATATCGGTGCAGGTTGAAACCTTCTTCGTCGCCCTGCGGATGGATGCGCTCGTACGATCCGTCGGGGTGCAGCACCCAGCTTTGCTCGTCGTCAAGCAGATTGGCCACCATGACCTGGTCGAGGAGTTGGGCGTGCACCGTCGGATTCTCTATCGGCAACATATATTCGACACGGCGGTCGAAGTTCCGCGGCATCCAGTCGGCGGAGCTGATGTAGACCTTCGCGCCGGGGTGCGGGAGCGTGTGGCCGTTGGCGAATGCCCAGTAGCGGCCATGCTCCAGGAAACGTCCGACGATCGACTTGACGGAGATATTCTCCGACATGCCCTTCACGCCCGGACGAAGGCAGCACACACCGCGGATGACGAGCTCGATCGGCACGCCCGCGCCGCTCGCTTGGTAAAGCTTGTCGATAATCGCCTGGTCGACGAGCGCATTCATCTTCGCCCAGACGCCCGAATGACGGCCCGCCTTCGCCGCTTCGATTTCAGCGTCGATCAGGCGGATCAGTTCGTCGCGCATCCACAAGGGTGAGATGACGAGCCGCCTGAGGTTCTTCGGCTCCAAGTAGCCGGTGATGTAGTTGAACAGCTTCGCGGCATCGCGGCCGATCCGGGCGTCGGCGGTGAAGTAGCTGACGTCGGTATAGATGCGCGCCGTGACGGGGTGGTAATTGCCCGTGCCGTAGTGGCAGTAGGTTCGGAAGCCCTTGCCTTCCTTGCGGATGACCATCGAGACCTTGGCGTGCGTCTTCCACTCGACGAAGCCGTAGACGACCTGGACTCCCGCGCGCTCCAAGGCGCTGGCCCAGAGCAAATTCTGCTCCTCGTCGAACCGCGCCTTGAGCTCGACGACGGCGGTCACTGACTTCCCGGCCTCGGCAGCGTCGATCAGCGCGCGGACGATTGGTGACGTGGCACCCGCGCGGTACAGCGTCTGCTTGATGGCGATGACGTCAGGGTCCGCTGCAGCCTGCCGAATGAATTCGACGACGACTTCGAAGCTTTCGTACGGGTGGTGGACGAGGATGTCCTTCTCCCGGATCGCGGCAAAGCAGTCCCCGCCATGTTCGCGAACGCGTTCCGGAAAGCGCGGATCGAACGGCGGGAACTTCAAGTCCGGCCGCTCGGCTTCGACCAGTACCGACAGGTCCGCCATGCCGAGAAAGCTGCTCGCTTCGAGGACGATCGCGCTGGCTGCGTTGAGGCCGGTTTGAACGACAGCAACGAGGCTGTCGGGCATGTCGGGCGCAAGCTCCAGCCGCACCACGCGGCCGCGGCGGCGTCGCTTAATCGCGGTGCGGAAGTAGCGGACGAGCTCCTCGGCCTCTTCCTCCACCTCGATATCGCTGTCGCGGATTACGCGGAACGCGCCGCCGCCGATCACCTCATATTTGGGGAACAGGTAGCCGGTCTTGCGGTCGATCAAGGTTTCGAGCGCGATGAACTGGCTCTTGTCGCCCGGTAGCTGGATGAAGCGCGGAAGCGCGGCAGGGAGCATGATGATCTCGCGGATCGTCTCCTTGCCCTTCTGAAGTTCGAAGATGAGCGCGGCGCCGCGGTTGGGGATGAACGGGAACGGGTGCGCCGGATCGATCGCCTGCGGTGTCAGAAGCGGGAAAATCTGCTCGCGAAAATGCGTGTCGAGCCAGCTCTCCGTTTCGGAGTCGAGCGGATCCTGCCCGACGACCGACACACCGCTTTGCGCAAGCGCTTGGCGAAGCTCGTCCCACACGCGGTCCTGGCGCGCCACGAG
>JAEVYW010000217.1 GCA_023392555.1 Pseudomonadota bacterium
CTGATGGGCGACTTCATCTACTTCGCCTTCACGCTCGGGGTGGCGGTGCAGACCAGCGATGTCGCGATAAGCTCACCGGGCATTCGCAAGGTCGTGACGGCGCATTGCGTCGCCGGCTTCTTCTTCAACCTCGGCGTGCTCGCGCTGACGATCAACGTCCTCGCGACGAGCTAGGTCGCGGCCTCCAGCGTCGGGCTCGCCTCCTGCGGGCGCCGCGCAGCAAGAATGCAGCCGGCGACGATCATGCAGGCCCCGACGAAGGTGAACAGCGACACATGCTCGTCGAAGACCAGCCAGCCGAACAAGGCGGCCCACAGGAAGGCAGTATATTCGGTAGAGGCGAGGTAGCTCGCCTCCGCCCGGGCATAGGCCCAGGACAGGAGCAGCATCGACATGATCGCGAGCACGGCCGCGAACAGAATGAACGGCCATTGGTCCAGCGGCGGGAACTCGGTCCCGACGAACGGAAGGCCGAATACGAGCACGATCGTGACGATCAGGCTCTGGAAAAAGGTGATTTCACGCGGGTCGGCGACCAGCGCCTGCTGCCGCATGATGATGATGTTGATGGCGTAGAGCGCGGCTGACAGCAGGATCGCTGCGCTGCCGATCAGTGCCTCCCGCCCGATGTCGGCCCGAGCCTGCCCGACGAAAATGACGATGACGCCCGCGAAGGCGATCAAGGAAGCGCCGATGGTCTTTGGTCCGACCTTCTCGTGAAGGATGACGGCTGCCAGGTAGAGCGCGATCAAAGGTGCGATGAAGGCGAAGGCAATCGCTTGCGCCAGCGGCACGCGGCCGATGCCCCAGAAAAACAGGAAGCCCATTGCCGTCGAGACGAGGCCCCGCGCGATGTGGATCCGCATCGTGGAGCGCGACGGCCAGCCCTTCCGCGCCGGAAAATAGACGATCCCCGACAGGCCGATGCCGGCAAGGTTGCGCCAGAACATCGTCGTGAAGGTGCCGATCGCCAGCACCAGCCCCTTCATCACCGCGTCCATCCCGGAGAACAGAGCGATGCCGAGCACGCCGACCATGAAGGCGATGACGGGATTGTGCCGGGGCGGGTGCATTAGCGCCCCTTAGCAGCCGGCAAAGCGCTGACGAGCGCTATTCGGCCGCGTCGAGCGTTTCTGTCGCGGCCGACGCTGCCTCGATCTCCGCGGCCTTGGCCTCCACCAGGCGAACGATGTGATCGACCATGTCGGCGTCCTGCACGTGGTGGTCGGTCACGCCCGAAAGATAGACCATGTGCTTGCCCTGGCCGCCGCCGGTGATGCCGATGTCCGTCTCGCGCGCTTCACCCGGTCCGTTGACCACGCAGCCGAGCACCGAAAGCGACATTGGCGTGCGGATGTGCTGCAGCCGCTCTTCCAGCGTCTGGACGGTGCGGATCACGTCGAAGCCTTGCCGAGCGCAACTGGGGCAAGACACGACGCGGACGCCACGGTTGCGGATACCGAGTGCCTTCAGGATCTCATAGCCGACGCGGACTTCCTCTTCCGGCTCCGCCGAAAGCGAGACGCGGATGGTGTCGCCGATCCCGGCCCACAGGAGCGAGCCGATGCCGATCGAGGACTTCACCGTCCCGCCGATCAGCCCGCCGGCCTCGGTAATTCCGAGGTGAAGCGGGCAATCCACGGCTTCCGCAAGCTGATGATAAGCGGCGACCGCGAGGAACACGTCCGACGCCTTCACCGCCACCTTATATTCGCGGAAACCGTGGTCCTCGAGGATTCGGATGTGGTCGAGTGCACTTTCGACGAGCGCCTCCGGACAGGGCTCGCCGTACTTTTCCAGCAGGTCCTTCTCGAGGCTTCCGGCATTCACACCGATGCGGATGGCGCAGCCGTTGGCGCGGGCGGCGGCGATGACTTCCTTCACCCGCTCTTCGGAGCCGATGTTGCCCGGGTTGATTCGCAGGCAGGCGGCGCCGGCGTCAGCCGCTTCCAGGGCTCGCTTATAGTGGAAGTGGATGTCGGCAACGATCGGCACGTTGGCCGCGCGTACGATTTCCTTCAGCGCGGTCGTGCTTTCGACGTCGGGGCAGGACACGCGAATGATGTCGACGCCCGCCTCCTCGCAGCGGCGAATCTGGTCGATCGTCGCGCGCGCGTCGGCGGTCGGCGTGTTTGTCATCGTCTGGACGCTGACCGGCGCGTCTCCGCCAACGGCAACGGAGCCGACCATGATTTGGCGGGAGGGGCGGCGTTCGATCGTTCGCCACGGACGAATTGAGGACATGGCGACGCATATAAGGTGAAGGGGCCGAAGGGCCAAGCGAGCCTTAAGACCTGAGTCGCGTCAATTAATCGAAGATGCTAAAGCGCTTAACGCTAACGCGGGGGCGCGGCATGAACCTTCTCGCCCGACCGTCGGAATGGATTCGGTCTGAGGCCAAGTCGGACAGCGGAACGCCTTTCGCGGGCGGCCCACAGCACTACTTCGCGTTCCTGAGCTACAGCCACCGCGACGCGGCGATGGCCAAATGGCTGCACCGCGAGCTTGAGAGCTTCACCGTCCCCAAGCATCTTGTCGGGCGAATCACCGAGCATGGCGCGGTCCCGCGCCGGCTGACCCCGATATTCCGCGATCTCGGCGAATTGCCCGCGTCGGACGATCTCGGCCACGAAATCCGAGCCGCGCTCACTGCGTCGCGATACCTCATCGTCCTGTGCTCCCCGTCGGCAGCGAAGTCGTTCTGGACCAACGCCGAGATCGAGGTCTTCAAGCGCGTCCGGCCCGAAGGCTGCGTGCTTGCCGCGATCTGCGAGGGCGAGCCGTTCACCAACGACGTCCCGGGCCGCGAGCACGAAGAGTGCCTGCCCAAGGCTCTGCGCTGCAAATATGACAAGCGGGGGCGGCAGACCGGCAAGCGCGCGGAGCCCTTGGGCGCGGACCTGCGCCAGCCGGGAGAGATGCGGCGGTTGGGCTTCCTAAAGCTCGTCGCGGGAATGCTCGGGGTCGGCCTCGACGATCTCGTCCGCCGCGACACGGTCCGCCGTCACCAGCGCATGGCGATCCTGGCGTCCGTCTCGCTCTTCGGAATGATCGTGACCAGCGGCCTCGCAGTGACCGCGATCCAGGGCCGCGATGCAGCGCGCGACCAGCGCCGCGAGGCCGAGGGGCTGGTCGGCTTCATGCTCGGCGACCTGCGCAAGAAGCTCGAGCCGCTCGGCCGCCTGGACGTGCTCGACTCGGTCGGTGCTCGAGCGCTCGCTTATTACGAGAAGCAGGACAAGGCGGCCCTGTCCGACGAAAGCCTCGCCCAGCGTGCGAGCGCCCTCACTTTGCTGGGCGAGATCGCCAACACGCGGGGTGACCTCGACACTGCCCTTAGGCTTTACCGCGAGGCGTTCGAAAGCACTGCCGAGAGCCTGAGGCGGGATCCGGGCAATGCCCAGCGCATGTTCGACCACGCCCAGAACGTGTTCTGGGTCGGTTTCATCGACTGGCAGCAGGGGCGGCTGCCCCGAGCGGAATCGGGGATGCGCCAGTATCAGAAGCTCGCGCAGGGCATGCTCCGGGCCGAGCCGGACAATCCGCAGTACCGGCTCGAACAATCCTACGCGAACAGCAGCCTCGGTACGATCCTGATGGAGGAGCATCGCTATCGTGAGGCTGGAGCCATCTTCGGTCGCGAACTGGCGGCGAGCGAGGCGCTGCTGTCGTCGGAACCCGGCAACCCGAAATACCAGGACCGCATGGTCGAGGCACTTGCCTGGCTGGGCGACGCGCGTGAGAAAACCGGCGACCTCGAGGACGCAATCGCCCAGCGAGAGCGCCAGATCAGCTTCATCCAGCAGCTCTCGACGGTGCGGCCCGAGGATACCGAACTCAAACGCAAGCTGATGACCGCAGAGAGGGTGATGGGCCGGCTCGCGGCCGCGCGGGGCGATTCGAAGACTGGGCTCGAACGGCTCGGCAAGGCCTCGGCGATAGGCGAAGAGCTCATGAGGACCGAGCCCGGCAACACCGAATGGGCGCAATATGCCGCGCAGAGCACTCTGGAGCTCGGCAGTCTTCAGCTTGCTCTAGGGGATCAGGAGGCGGCGGGCGTGTCTGCTCGAGCGGGATGCGATCTGGGAAGCCGGCTGCTCCAGCGTGACACCAGCGTCGCCATGTGGCGCGCCGAGATGAGGGGGCAGTGTCTGCGGCTGCGAGCCCGGATCGCCCTCGCCCAAAACGCTCCGGAAGAAGCCCGTGCACTCACCGATCAATATGTGGCGATCGCCAAGCAAGAGGTCGCCCGGACCCGCACGCCAGATACGCTGATCGCCTTTACGACCGCCGAAACCCTGCGCGGCGATGTAGCCGCCCGGCTGGGCGATCGCGCCGGTGCTGAGCTAGCGTGGCAGGCAGCGCTGGCGGCTTGGCCCGGCCGGATCGAACTCATACCAAGCGAGATGGCGCTTCAGATGACGTTGCTGGAGCGGCTCGGCCGCAAGCCGGAGGCCGGCGCGATCGGCTCTCGTCTGGCGGCCATGGGCTATCGTCACCCCGACTACATGTCTGAACGAAAGCGGGTCGCGGGAGCATAGCGCGCGAGACTTCGAGTGGGGGCTGTTGAAGGGGGCAAGAGATGGAAGAGAGTTCGATCGGATTGACTGCCGCCATTGTGGTCGGAGTCGCTGCGGTTGCCATTTTTGCCCTGTGGCGTGGGCTTAGATCAGGAGCAGGAGCACGCATCATGAGCCGAGACGTGGACGTCGAAGAGAATGGGGGCGAGTGGGAGATCGATAGCAAGAAAGCAAAAGACTCCGTCATCGACTTTCCGAAGGGCGAGAAGGACATCGAGGTGAAGTTCAAGCTCAAGGGCGACACGGCGAAAAGATTTCGCTTCGACACTGACGATCCGATCTGGGTCCACGAGAACAATCAGAAGCAATGTCCGCCGAAGGACTCGACCAATAAGCAGATCACCGTGGAAGACTGCACGGATAAGGTGCTCACATTGAAGAACACCAACGAGGACCCTTCTACTCTGCGCTATCAGCTGAACCTCATCGATAGCGGAGGGCATCGGGTTGTATGCGACCCGGAAATCAGGAACGGCGGCCGCTGAGCGAAGGGCCTGCCGATTACAGCTCCAGAGCGAAATCTAACGGCCGAGCGGCGGGTGCGTGATCATCCGCCCGCGCTACCGTTCGTGCTGTCGGTGGGCATTACCGGTCATCGCTCCGAGGCGATCCCGGCCGATGCCATCGACACCATCTGCGAGCGGCTGAAGGAGATCCTGGAAAGGCTTGCGGCACAGGCGGGCGAGATTCATCGCTCTGAGACCGCATTCTTCGGCCCCGAAGCACCGCGTCTGGTCTTCATTTCGGCGCTCGCCGATGGCGCCGACCAGGTCGGTGCCGAGATCGCGCTGGCATTGGGCTATGAGCTTCACGCGATCCTTCCATTCGGGCGCGAGCGTTATCGAAGCGAGCTGGCCAGCGACGTTGCTCGCGAACGGTTCGATTACCTTCTGAACTGTGCGGTCGGCGTCCTGGAGCTTCCCGGCGGGCCGGACGATGCGCTCCAGCCCTACGTTATGGCGGGGCTGGCGACGGTCGCGCAGAGCGACGTGCTGATTGCCGTTTGGGACAGCCTCCCGCCGCGGGGCCGGGGCGGCACGGCCGAGGTGGTCGATGTCGCCGTGCGCAAGGCCAAGCCGGTCATTCGCATCCCGGTCGATCCGGCGGTGAGCCTCGATCTACGATGGGGCGCGTTCGAACCATCGTTCGTCACCGATGCGAGCGACCCAGCGACCATCCGGAATTATTCGGCGGATGAGCTCAGTGCCGTCGTCAGGCGCATTGTCGCGCCTCCCATGGACTCGCGGGAGCGCGCCTTCATCCTCGAATTTCTCGGCGAGCACCGGCGGCCGTGGAAGCTTCGGATCGAGTATCCGCTGCTCCTCGCGGTGGCGGGCATCACCCGGGTCAAGCGCCGTCACTGGCGTGCCGACCAGTCGGTCGCCGAAACGCATGAGGAGTGGCAGCAATTCCGCGAAGCGTGCGACGAAGCGGATGCCGTCGCGGCGCCGCTGGCCCGGCTGGAGCGATCGTACGAATGGGCCGACAGTCTCGCAGGGCATTTCGCCCAGTCGTTCCGAAGCGGGCACGTGTTCAACTTCGTCCTCGGCGCCATCGCGGTGCTGCTGGGGACGCTCAACCTGGTCCTGCCGCGCATCGCGATCTTCCTCGAGGTCAGCCTGTTCCTGGTCGTCCTTGCGATCCTCGCGAACACATGGGCGGCGAACCAACTCGACTGGCACCGGCGCTGGCTCGACTATCGCCAGCTGGCCGAGCGGCTGCGGCCGATGCGCAGCCTCAAGCTGCTGGGCGTTGCAGCGCCCGACGCGCCGGGGACGGACGCCAACCCGGTCTGCCAGCGTTGGATCGAATGGTATTGCGCCGCCGTGTGGCGAGCGATCGGCTGCCCGATCGGGCATATCGACGCGCCTCGGCTCGGGGCGGTGACGAAGACGATCGCGGACAATGAGATCGAACCCCAGGTCGCCTATCACCACAAGGCTGCCCGGCAAGTCGCCCGCCTCGATCATCGGCTAGGGGTCTTGGGCTTTTCGATCTTTACGCTGGCGCTGGCTTCGAGTGCGGTGCTGCTGACCGGTTTCGTTGTGGCGCCCGACTGGGTGCACGACAATTACAATTGGTTCACGGTCATATCGGCCGGCCTGCCCGCAATCGGCACCGCCGTTGTCGGCATCCGCGTGCAAGGCGACCATTCCGCAAGCGCGATCCGCTCAGAGCAGACTGCGATCGTCCTCGGCCAGATCGGAAAGCGCCTGGCCGCCGAGCGGTCGAGCCTGGTGCGCGCCGCAGACCTAACCGAACAGGCCGCACGCGCAATGCTGAGCGACCTCGACGAATGGCGGCTGCTCAATCAGCAGCACGATCTGTCGGTCGGCTAGGACTTGTCTCCCCAGCGCCAGCGCCAGCCCCCGCGCGTCGTTCGTGCGGTCACGATGATCAGCCCCAGAGTCGCCGGAACGAGGATGCCAAAGAAGATGATCGGCTTTTCGGACACGAATATCGCCGCGCCGATCACCAGGATGAGGTAGGCGATCATGACCAGCCAGCCCTGCCAACTTATCGGCAGTCCCGATCCATATCCGTATCGCTTCGGCGCGAACCATTCGGCCATCCTAACTCTCCTTTTTCGGGGGTCGCCCGCGCTTGACCGGCTTCGGTGCCTCGAGCTTCACGCCCCGCGCCTTGAGCGCCTCGCGAATGAGGCATTCAACTTCCGCATTCACGCTTCTCAGGTCGGCAGCGGCGCAGCGCTCGACCGCGGCCCAAAGGCTCGGGTCGACGCGTAGTGGATACGCCTTGCGCTCGCCGCCGTCGGCCATCGTTCGACCCTAGGTGTAGAGCGTGCCGGTGTTGACGACGGGCTGGGTGTCGCGCTCCCCGCACAGGACGACCATCAGGTTCGAGACCATTGCCGCGCGGCGCTCGTCATCGAGCTCGACGACGTTCTTTTCCGACAGCGCATCGAGCGCCATTTCGACCATTCCTACTGCGCCTTCGACCAGCGTCTTGCGTGCGGCCACGACGGCCTGAGCCTGCTGACGCCGAAGCATCGCGCCGGCGATTTCCTGCGCATAAGCAAGGTGGGTGAAACCGCATTCATCGACCGTGATGCCGGCGACCGAAAGGCGCGCGATCAGCTCGTTGCGAAGCTCGGCGCCGACTTCGTCGTGATTGCCGCGTAGCGTCACTTCGAGATGTTCGAAGTCGTCGTACGGATAGCGTGAGCCGATGGCGCGGATCGCGGCTTCGACCTGCACCTTCACGAACTCCTTGTAATCGTCGACATCGAACAAGGCCTGCGCCGTGTCGACGACGCGCCAGACGATCTGCGCCGCCATCTCGATCGGGTTGCCGCGAAGATCGTTCACCTTGATCCGGTCGGAGATGAAATTGTTGGCGCGGACCGACACTTTCCTGCGCATCATCCACGGCAACACCCAGCGAAGGCCCGTCGCGCGATCGGTGCCGCGATAGTCGCCGAACAAGGTGATCGCCGCGCCCTGGTTGGGCTGGAGCATGAAGAAGCCGCAGACGATGAACAGGAAGGCCAACGGCCCCACGATCATCAACAGCACCGGCAGTGCCGACGCGTCATCGTTCGCAAGACGCACAACCGCGAAGACGGTGGCCGCGATGGCGAGGAGCGCAAGCAGCAGCATCAAATAGCCGCTCATCGTGGCCGCCGGCCGTTCCCGGCTAATCTTCAAGGCAATGACAGGGTCTGCCATCAAATCCTCCCTATTAATCTGATATCAAAATAATATCGTTGCGACCGCGAGTCAATTGGGTCGCTTTCTGCAAGGCGGCTCTGCTAGGCGGCGGCCATGTCCCAATGGAAACTGGTCATTCACGGCGGCGCCGGATCGGAACGCATCGCGCACGACAACCCGGCACACGAAGCTGCAGGGCGCGCGGGCCTGCTCGAGGCTCTGGAAGCAGGCGCTGCGATACTTGGCGCCGGCGGCAAGGCGATCGACGCTGTCGAAGCGGCGGCACGCAGCCTTGAAGACGACGCCTGCTTCAACGCCGGCCGCGGCAGCGTCCTGACCGAGCATGGCGAAGCCGAACTCGACGCAGCGATGATGGATGGCGCCACCCGCCGCGCCGGAGCCGTCGCAGGCCTGAAGACGACGCGCGCTCCGATCAGCCTCGCGCGCCGCCTCATGGAGCACGGGCCGCACGTATTCCTGTCAGGGGATGGCGCCGACCGCTTCGCTGCCGCGGCCGGGCTGGAGCAGGTCGATAATAGCTATTTCATCCTGCCCGAACGGCGCCGCCAGCTGGACGAAGCGCTTGCGGCTGGGAGCGCTGCCGACCCCATCAAATATGGGACGATCGGCGCCGTAGCGGTCGACACGAACGGCCATGTCGCAGCGGCGACCTCGACTGGCGGAGTGACGGCCAAGCAATGGGGACGCGTCGGCGATTCGCCTCTGATTGGCGCGGGCACCTACGCGGACGATCGCGCCTGCGCCGTGTCTGCGACTGGATCGGGAGAGTATTTCATCCGGGCGGTTGCCGCGCATGAGCTTGCCGTGCGGATGCGGCTTGGCGGAGCGACGCTCCAGGAGGCTCTCAACGCCGTGCTCGAAGATATCGAAGCGCTCGGCGGTCGGGGTGGACTGATCGCCGTTTCCCCGAGCGGCGAGGCGGCCTGGGGCTTCACCACTCCGGCAATGTATCGCGGCGTTGCCGGCCCCGACGGCCGCCGCGTCGCCATCTACTCCGAAGACAGGGAACGGTAGGGCAAGCTTCCGCGCATCCATTGGATCTCGGCCTCGATGGCGCGACGCTCCTCTTCGAGGAAGTTGGCGACGGCGTCGCGGAAGCTGGGGTTCGGGATGAAGTGCGCCGAGCGTGTGATCACCGGTTCGTAGCCTCGCGCCAGCTTGTGCTCCCCTTGAGCGCCGGCCTGCACTGACGAGAGACCGTTCGCGATCGCCCAGTCGATGGCCTGGTAGTAGCAAAGCTCGAAGTGGAGGAACGGTACCTCCTCGGTCGCGCCCCAATAGCGACCGTAGAGCGTGTCGGGGCCAATGACGTTGAGCGCCCCCGCAATCGGCTGGCCATCGCGCAGTGCTAGGAACAGCAGCAGGCTGTCGCCCATCGCCTCCCCGATTTGGTCGAAGAAGCTGCGGGTGAGGTACGGGCGGCCCCATTTGCGCGATCCCGTGTCCTGGTAGAATTCCCACACCCAAGCCCATTCGACGGGGCCGATCTCCGAGCCGCGCAAAGCGACGAACTCGAGCCCCTCGCGGGCGGCGGCGCGCTCCTTGCGGATCGACTTGCGCTTGGTGCTCCGGAGCGCTCCCAGGAAGTCGTCGAAACTTCCGTAGCCGCGATTAGCCCAGTGATACTGGACGCCGTGCCGCATCAGCCATCCGCGGCGCTCGCATTCCTCGGCGCCGGCGTCGTCGATGAAGGTCACGTGGGCTGAGGACATCTCATTCTGCACGACAACGGCTTCGGCGGCGGCCAGGATGTGCTGCGGTTGGCTCCCCAGCAGGCGCGGTCCGGGGACGGGCGTGAAGGGAACCGCGACCTGCAGCTTCGGATAATAGCTTCCGCCGGCCCGCTCCAAGGCGTCCGCCCAGCCATGATCGAACACATATTCGCCCTGGCTGTGCGTCTTCAGGTAAGCGGGCGCCGCCCCGATGAGGTGCGCCGCGTCGTCCTCGATCAGCAGCGCCGCGGGCGTCCAGCCGGTGCCCTTGCCGACGCTGCCGGATCGTTCCAGCGTCGACAGAAAGGCGTGACTCAAGAAGGGATCGCCGCCAGTCAGCCGATCCCACGCGGTCGCGTTGAGGCCGCTTACCCCGGCGGAGATCTTCGCAACGACTTCAGTTTCGCGGTCGGCCATCAGCTTCCCAAATGAGCGCGTCGGCATGAACCCCGGCTTGCGCCCGCTGCTCCGCCGTTGCGATGGTCCAGCTGTAGACCGGCATCCGCTCGCGGAGGTCGGAGACCCAGGATTTGCCGAGCGCGGTCCGTTCGACCGCCACAAAATCGGGATCGGCGAACCATAGCGCAACCCGCCGTTTCCACGCGGGCAAGCTGTTGCGTATTACCAAGCCGCGTCTGACATCGGGCATGTTTGTCTTGAGCAGCCGCGAAACGCGTGGGTCGAAGCTCATGATTCCGAACTTGCCCGTATACTTTGGGACAACGCGGCGGAACGCCGGGATCCATCTCCAGATGTCATCCTCGACCTTCACCTCGATGAGCAGCGGCACTCGACCGTCGACCAAGGAAAAGAGGCTCTCCAGCGTCGGGATCGGATGCTCGCCGACATGGAGCCGGCCGAGTTCGGCATGGGTGGATCTCGCAATAACCAGCGGGCTCGCGCACATTCGCCACGCATCCGCGTCGTGAAAGACGAGGATCTTGTCGTCGCGCGTCAGGCGGACGTCGCATTCGATGCCCGCGCCCGCTTCGAGGGCCGCGGCGAAGGCGATCAGGCTGTTTTCGGGAAATTGCGCACCGTAGTGCAGCCCGCGGTGCGCGAAGCCCGCGGGCCCCGGGTCGAGTGGATCAGGCCCTGACGGCGACGATCGCATCCACTTCGACCGCGACGCCAAGCGGAAGAACCGCGACGCCGACGGCGCTGCGCGCGTGGCGGCCGGCCTCGCCGAACACCTCCTGCATCAGCTCCGACGCGCCGTTGGCCACCTTGGGCTGGTCGACGAAATCAGGCGAGCTGTTCACGAACACGCCGAGCTTCACGATCTTTTCGACGCGGTCGAGCGAGCCGAGCGCGGCCTTCATCTGGGCGAGCAGCATGACACCGCAGCGCCGTGCGGCCGCAATGCCGCCATCGAGATCGACGTCGTCGCCAAGCCGGCCTTTGATCAGGCTGCCGTCCTCGGCGAAGCTGATCTGGCCGGAGATGTGCAGCAGCCCGTTCAGTTCCACTGCGGGAACGTAGGAGGCCACGGGTGCGGCGGCTTCGGGGATGGTGATGCCGAGTTCGGCGAGGCGCTGGTCGATGCTCATGCCCGCGCTCAACACCCGCCGCCGCTTCGGGTCAACCCTGACGGGTGACCGTGAAGCCGGCCCAACTCTGCGTCACCGGCATCAACTCGATGGCGTTGACGTTCATGTGCGGCGGCAGGTTGGCCAGCCACCAGAATAGGTCTGCGTGATCCTCGGCGGTCAGCGGGTCCATATCGGCATAGAGCGTATCGGACGCGGCCTGGTCGCCGCCGGTGCGGACGAGTGTGAACTCGGTTTCCGCCATGCCCGGCTCGATCGACGTCACGCGAACGCCGGTTCCGACGAGATCGCAGCGGAGGTCGAGGGAGAACTGGCGGACGAACGCCTTGGTGCCCGCGTAAACCGCGCCGCCTTTATACGGATACGTTGCGGCAACCGACGACACGTTGATGATCTGGCCCTTGCGCTCGACCAGCTTGGGCTGGAGCGCGCGGGTCAAGGCGACGAGCCCGGTGATGTTCGTGTCGATGACTTGCTCGATCCGCTCCCAGTCGGCCTGGGGAAGGTCCGCGACGGGCGGCGCGAGGCCGGCGTTGTTAAGGAGCAGGTCGATGTCTGTCCAAGGCGCCGACAGCTTCGCGAGGCTCTCGACAGCCTCGCGATCGCGCATGTCGATTTCGAGCGGGAGGAAATCGTCGCCGATTTCCTCCGCCAACTCGCGCAGGCGGTCGCCGCGGCGTCCCGTGCCGATCACCCGCCATCCGCCGGCCGCGAATTTGCGCGCGGCGGCCTGGCCGAAGCCGGACGTCGCGCCGGTAATGAGGATGGTCTTGGTCATTTCGCTTCCTTGAATCGATCGAGGATCCACTCGGCTGCCGTCGGCCAGTCGTCGATGCGGACGTGGGCACCTTCCGCCTTGGGCACGGCATCGGCAACGCGCGGCTCCGCGATCATGTGCACGCGCCAAACGTCGGGAGCGTGCTTTGCAACGGACGCATGATGCATGGGTAGATCATCGACGAACGCTGCGGTCGTGGGCCCGCGGGTCCGCAGCAGTTCCGCGACGGGCGTGCCCTTCCCGCCCTGGTTGCAAATGACGTCATGACGGATGCCATGACCGGCGAGCTGCTCGACGCGCCAGGGATGCGCCTCGCTGCCGAGGTTCGTGAGGACGACGATGTCGGCCACCTCGCCGATCCGGCCGAGCGCTTCGGCCGCACCGGGGACGAGTGTCTGGCGGTGCATTTCGCCGCGGAAGAACAGGTCGAGGTATCGCCAGCCGTCATCCATCGTGATCGGCTCGCCAGTCGCGGCGACGGTCATGGCGTCGGTAAAACCGCCACTCTCGAGCGCGAAGTTCACGCCATGGTCGGCTTCGAGCCACTCGGCGAAATGCCCGACCATGTGCAGCAGCACTTCGTCGCAATCCGTGATGAGAAGCGGGCGGCTCATGCCTCGAGCGCCTCGCGTGCGGCAACAAGCTGCTCCGGTTTGACGTCAAGCGCAGCCGCGACGTCGATCAGGTCAGGCTCGTAATTCTCCAGAAACCGAAGGACTGCCGCCAACAATGCCCGCTCTCCGGCACGAAGGCGCAGCTCCTCTGTGTCGATTCCGCACAGGTCGAGGAACCGCCGGGCGCGCCGTTCGTCGGAAATGGTCTCGGTTAGAGCCGAAATCGCGAGGACCTCGGCGTCATTTGTCGATAGGCCGCGCATGTCGTATTTTATCTGAGGGTTTGGGGGTTACCGGTTTGGCGAAGATCCTGATTGTCGAGGACAACGCCCTCAACATCAAGTT
>JAEVYW010000120.1 GCA_023392555.1 Pseudomonadota bacterium
CAAATATCTGCTGTGCGACCGCGGCCTCTTCGAGCTTAAATATTTCTTCGGATCGGGCGTGTCGTCGACCGAGGACGGCGGCGAGGGCGCCGCGGCGGAGGCGGTGAAGGCGGCAATCCGCGAGATCATCGACAATGAGGTCGAGGTGCTGAGCGATGACGCCATCGCCGGCCTGCTCAAGCAGCGCGGCTTCGATTGCGCGCGGCGGACGGTCGTCAAATATCGCGAGGCGATGGGGCTTGGCTCTTCCATCCAGCGACGGCGGCAGCGGAAGATTGCGGGCGCCGCCTAGGCAGCGCCGTTCGAAAGCCTAGCCCAGATCGGCAGATGGTCGGATGCACGCCGGGCCGACGGGCTCATGTGCACGCCCGCCGCGTCGATCCTCAATTCCTTGTCGACGATGATACGGTCTAGCGCCGCGACCGGATGACGCGAGTGGAAGCTCGGACCGGTCGGCGCGATGTGAAAGTGCGGCTCGAAGTCCTTGAGGCATCCCGCGACGTCGCGCCACTCGTTCGTGTCGCCCATCAGCACGGTCGGCATCTTCTGCGGACGCTTGGCGATTGCGTCGAGGATCGCCCTCGTCTGCCGTCGCCGCCAGAGGCCCGACAGATCGAGGTGCATGCCGATGACCCGCACCGGCTTATCCCCGATCAGCAGCTCGGCCATCACCGCGCCGCGCGGCTCGAGGGTCGGTAGATCCAGCGCCGCGCAGTCGAGCACGCCGATGTGGCGCTTGATGAGGATCGCATTGCCGTGCCAGCCCATGTTGCGGCTGTTGATCTTGAGCAGCCGCTCGGCGTGCTCCTTCCCCTTGCCGGGGAGCCGATCGATCATCCGCCGGTGCTTCACCCCGAAATAGACAGGCGTGTAGAGGCCGTGCTCGTCGATCAGCTCATGAGGGACGGCAGCGCCGCGCCCGCCGAAGCGCTTGTCGGCTTCCTGAAGCGCGACGACGTCGGCATCGAGCTCGTGGAGCACGTCCAGCACGCGCTGCGGGTTACGGCGCCGGTCGGTGCCGATAGCCTTTCGCACATTGTAACTGACGACGGTCAGCGTCGGAGAGGCAGTCACGTTAGCGGCAACCCCGAGTTCGTCCGCGCGGTTCCTTAAACGTCGAGGTTGGCGACGCTCAGCGCGTTTTCCTGGATGAACTCTCGTCGGGGCTCGACGATGTCGCCCATAAGCCGGGTAAAGATCTCGTCGGCGACGTCGGCCTGCGCGATTTCCACGCGCAGGAGCGAACGGTTCGCCTTGTCGAGCGTCGTCTCCCACAGCTGCTCGGCGTTCATTTCTCCGAGGCCCTTGTAGCGCTGGATGCTGAGACCCTTGCGGCCGGCCGACAGTACCGCCTCGAGCAGTTCCGACGGGCGGCTGACCATGATGGTTTTGCCCCTGGTTTCGGTCTCCGCCGGCTGTTCGTCGGCTTCGACGCCTTCGATCGGCTCGGGCGCCTGCTCTGCGGTGACGGCGCCTTTCTTCAGCGTTTTGAGCGTAGCTGGCGAAGCGTAAACGTCCGCCTGCTCGCCCGCGAGCGAGGCAAGCTTGCGCGCTTCGGCCGAGATCAGGAAGCTGTTTTCGAAGATGTAGGCGTCGGTCACTCCACGCCACAGCCGCTTGAGCAGATAGCCGCCTTCCGACGCCATCTCGCCTGACCATACCGCTTCGGTGTCGGCGCGGCCGAGCCATTCGGCCACCTGCACGATCGCCTTTTGACGAGCCGCTTCGCTGAGATCGGGCTTCAATGCGCCGTTGATGGCCAGCGCCTCGATCAGTGCCGGATCGTAGCGCCGCGGTGCGTAGCGCATGAGCGTGCGCAAACGGCGTGCATGATCGACCAGGCTGCGCAGGTCCTTGCCCGAGCGCGGCCCGTCCTTGGTTTCGAGAACCAAGCCTTCGAGGCCGGCGTCGACCAGATATTCGTCCAGCGCGCCGTCGTCCTTGAGGTAGACCTCCGACCGACCGCGCGCAACTTTGTAGAGCGGCGGCTGGGCGATGTAGAGGTGCCCCGCTTCGATCAGCTCCGGCATCTGACGATAGAAGAGCGTCAGCAGGAGCGTGCGGATGTGGGCGCCGTCGACGTCGGCGTCCGTCATGATCACGATCTTGTGATAGCGCAGCTTTTCGAGGTTGAACTCCTCGCGGCCGATGCCCGTACCGAGCGCCTGGATGATCGTCCCGATTTCCTTGGACGAGAGCATTCGGTCGAAGCGCGCGCGCTCGACGTTCAGGATCTTGCCCTTGAGCGGAAGGATCGCCTGGAACTTGCTGTCGCGGCCCTGCTTGGCCGAGCCGCCGGCGCTGTCACCCTCGACCAGGAACAGTTCGGACTTCGCCGGATCGCGTTCGGAGCAGTCGTGGAGCTTGCCCGGAAGCGAGGCGATTCCCATCACAGACTTGCGGCTGGCTTCGCGCGCCTTGCGGGCGGCTTCGCGAGCGGCGGCTGCATCGATGATCTTCTGGATGATCGTCCGCGCGTGCGCCGGATTTTCCTCGAGCCATTCGGCGAGCTTGTCGGCCATCAGACTTTCGAGCGGCTGGCGGACTTCGGACGAGACGAGCTTGTCCTTGGTCTGCGAGCTGAACTTCGGATCGGGAAGCTTCACCGACACGATGGCGCTGAGGCCCTCGCGCATGTCCTCGCCGGTGAGGTTGATCTTCTCTTTCTTGAGGACGCCCGAGCGCTCCGCATAATTGTTCAGCGTACGCGTGAGCGCGGCGCGGAACGCCGCGAGGTGCGTGCCGCCGTCGCGCTGCGGGATGTTGTTCGTGAAGCAGAGGACCTGCTCGTAATAGCTGTCGTTCCACTCGAGAGCGACTTCGATGCCGATGTCGTCGCGCTGGCCGGTGACCGAGATCGGGTCCGGGATCAGCGGAGTCTTCGCGCGGTCGAGATATTTCACGAAGGCCGCGATGCCGCCCTCATAGTGCATCTCGACTTCCTTGAGCTCGTCGTGCCGCGCGTCCTGGAGGACTAGGCGGACGCCCGAGTTGAGGAAGGCGAGCTCGCGGAAGCGGTGCTCGAGCCGGTCGAAATCGAAGTCGACGATCTTGAACGTCTCGGGGCTGGGCAGGAAAGTGACCTTCGTGCCGCGCTTGTCGGTCTTTCCGACGACCTTCAGCGGCGCTTCGGCGTCGCCGTGGCGGAAGCGCATGTAATGCTCTTCGCCGTCCCGATAGATGGTGAGATCGAGGAACTCGCTGAGCGCGTTCACGACCGAGACGCCGACGCCGTGAAGGCCGCCCGACACCTTGTAGGCATTGTCGTCCGACGTATTCT
>JAEVYW010000165.1 GCA_023392555.1 Pseudomonadota bacterium
GGATCGCCGGCTCCGGCAATCTTAATATTGAGAATATCGAAGTCGCACGTCTGAAGATCGGCATCGCCGGATCGGGCGGCGCCAAGGCAGGCGCGGGCAAGGCGACGAACGCCGAATATGACATTGCCGGGTCGGGCGACATCGACGCCAAGGGCGTGGCGAGCGAGACGACGAAGGTCTCGATCGCAGGGTCGGGCGGCATTGCCGGCCAGGCGACCAAGACGGCCGATGTCACGATCATGGGATCGGGCGACGTGGAGCTGACCGGTGGAGGCAAGTGCACCATTTCCAAGCACGGCTCCGGCGATGTTCGCTGTTCCTAGGGCGCTGCTCCTAAGGCGATCTTAACCATAAGCGGCGAGAGTGAGCGGATGATGATCCGCACCGTCACTCTCGCCGCCCTGCTGTTGGCGGCTGCGCCGGCAGCTGCTGCAGAGCGCAATTACAGCGTCACTTCGTTCGATCGAATCCGCGTCGACGGCCCCTACCGGGTCACGTTGACTACCGGCGTCGCGTCGTTCGCCAAGGCAACGGGGTCGAACGCCGGAATCGACGGCATCTCGGTAAGCGTCCAGGGCCGGACGCTCGTCGTCGCCGGCAACCCTTCGCAATGGGGCGGCTATCCCGGTGAAGCTCCCGGTCCGGTCGAGCTTGCCGTCGGTACGCATGACCTCACCACCGCCTGGCTGAATGGCGCCGGCGCCTTGTCGGTGAACAAGGTCAAGGGATTGAGCTTCGACGTCGCGGTGCAGGGATCGGGATCGGTCGCCATCGCCGAGATGGACGTGGATCAGCTGAACCTCGGGATCGCCGGCGCGGGTAGTGCCACGCTTGCTGGCCGTGCCCAGAAAGCGACGGCGATCATCCGCGGAACCTCATCCCTCGACGCCTCGGCGCTCCAGGTGAAGGAACTGAAGCTTGGCGCCGAGGGAGCAGCGGCGATCAAGGCCGTCGCAACCGATACCGCCAAGGTGGATGTGCGCGGGACCGCGGGCATCGAGCTTGCTGGGAAACCGGCCTGCACGGTGACCGCGACAGGCTCGGCAACGGTCAAAGGCTGCCGCTAGGAACCGATTTCCCGGAACGTGGGGGTTCCGCAATCGTTACACCTCCCAAGACTAAACTAACGGGAGTGAAACCATGTATATCGGTATCGGCGGTCTCATTCTGTTGATCATCCTTCTGGTGATCCTGTTCTGAGCACCTGATTTCACAGACAGTCGAAAGAGCGCGGCTGCGTAATTCGCAGCCGCGCTCTTTTTCTTTCGACTTCGTAACAACTGTGTCAGCATGCGGGTCGTGCTGGCCTTTCGACTCTTCGCGAAGCTCACGATCTATTATGTCGTCGTGACCGCGATCGTCCTTCTGGCGGTGCACCTGTTCCCGGGACTTCGGCAATATATGCCGTTCGGCGGTGTCGAAGCGCTGATGAAAAGCCCGCGCACGGGCGTCGAGGGCATGGTTGCTCCCGCGGCAGCCGAAATCGGCAATTTGCGCGAGAGCCTCTACTGGCTGTCGATCACCATCTTCGGAGCGCTGCTTACCGCGCTTCCGGTAAGCTGGGTCTATATCTCGATCCGAAACACCAAGGATTATGATCAGAGCTTGGTCGACACGATCCTGATCCTGCCGATCGTCGTCACCAGCATCGTCATCATCGTCCAGAACTCGCTGGCGCTGGCCTTTTCGATCGCCGGGATCGCGGCCGCCGTGCGCTTCCGCAACTCGCTCAAGAGCACCGGCGATGCGCTCTACATCTTGCTTGCCGTCGGCATCGGCCTTTCGGCGGGCATCGGCGCCCTTGAATTGGCGATCGTGATGACGGTCGCCTTCAACTATGTGTTCCTGATCCTGTGGGTGACGGACTACGGCGACCGTGCCGACCTGAAGAAGCATTATATGGTCGATTGCGACCCGCCTGAGCAGGGCGCCGGCGGGCCTAATTCGTCGGTCGCCGACTAGCCGATACAGCCTTTCAGCACGCGCTTCTGGACGTCTGCGTTCGTGGCGATGTCCCGATAGAAATTGTCGAGATAAGCCGCCGCCTTGTTCTTCGCGCGATCTTCGAGCTGCGGCACCGCATTCAAGGCGGCCATCATCTCTGCACGCTTGGCGCGGAAATCGGCAGCGACCGCGAGCGCCTGTGCATTGTGGATGCAATAGCCGCGGTACATTCGCTCACGGACGGATGACACGCCGAGCTGCTCCGGCGGGGCGGCATAAGGCGCGTCGACGAAGCCGGTGAAGTCGAAGTCGTAGGCAACCGGGACCAGCCCCTGTCGCGCATTGGCGTCGCGCGCAAACAGCTTGGCATTGTGGCAGCAGCTCTGGCCCGCGGCGCCCGCGCGCATCGACCAGTCGAGGTTGCCCAGCATGTACTGGAACAGCGCCGTCCGCGCCGCCGCGGTCGGTTCGAGTTGCGCTGGAGAGATGCGGCCCATTAGCTCGACCTGCTTCAGCCCCACGCGTTTCCCGGCATCGTCGGGGTCCTCGATGAAGAAGCCGAGCCGTGAGATAATCGGCGTGCCGGCCTCATTTTGATAATCAACCGACGCCAGGCGGACGCGGAAGCCGGTCGGCGTCAGCACATTGAGCATCCGGTACGCTGCATATTCGAGCAGGACGTGCTGCTGGAAACCGGGGTTCGCTCGGCAGTGCGCAACGAGCTTGAGCTTCTTTTGCCGCTCGAACAGCGAGGTCGCGGGCGGCTTGGCAGTGAAGTCGACACGG
>JAEVYW010000187.1 GCA_023392555.1 Pseudomonadota bacterium
CACCAGCCCCCTGCCGACTGGCCCCCTTTCACGGATGCGCTCGAGGGGAGCACGGTCGCGTCCGCGCTGGCGCTGATCGAGGCGAAGGATTAGTCGACAGCCATGGAGCTGCTTCGCGACGAGGACATCGATGGTGCAGCGCTCGCTAGCAAGCGCGTCGCAATCCTCGGCTACGGCAACCAAGGCCGCGCGCAGGCGCTGAACCTAAAGGACAGCGGCGTCGACGTAGTGATCGGTCTTCGCGGCGCCTCTGGCAGCCGGCAGGAGGCGGAAGAAGCGGGGCTCAAGGTCACGCTTGTCGAAAATGCCGCGGCATCAGCGGATATCGTCATGTTCCTCGCGCCTGACGAAGCAATGGGCGGGATATATCAGGAAGTTGAAGGCCGCCTTCGCGATGGCGTCGCAATCGGATTCAGCCACGGGCTGGCGATCCATTTCAACTTTATCGCACCGCGCAGCGACCTCGATGTCTTCCTCGTCGCGCCGAAGGGGCCGGGCCGCGCTCTCCGCTCTTTGTACGAGCAAGGGCAAGGCATGATCGCCTTGTGGGCAGTCGCTCAAGACGCCAGCAGCAGAGCCCGCGACATCGCCCTCGCCTATGGCAAGGCGATCGGCTGCGCCCGTGCCGGGCTGATCGCGTCGAGCTTCGGCGAGGAGTGCGAGGCCGACTTGTTCAACGAGCAAGCGGTGGTGTGGGGCGCCGTCCCCGAAATCCTCGTCGCGGGATTCGAAACGCTGACGGACGCCGGCATCGCTCCCGAAGTCGCGTTCCTCGAATGCGTCGGGGAGCTAAAACTGCTGGCCGATTTGATCGAGACCAACGGCATTGCCGCGATGCGCGAAGCCATTTCCAACACTGCCGAGCTCGGTGCGGTCCTCGGCGGGCCACGCATCGTCGACGAGCACGTGCGACGGCGGATGGAAGACATATTCGCCGAAGTCAGCAGCGGGCATTTCGCCGAGCAATTACGGGCCGAAGCGGAAAGCGGCTATCCGCGGCTGGAAAATGCGCGCCAGATCGCTCGAAGCCAGGCCGTCGAGCACATGTTTCGAAAACTGCGGAGCGTGTCGAAGGGCGGCTAGCCGACCTGGTTCACGGCGGGGGCCGAGCGATCGCCGATCGATGCCCGCTCCGTATAGAAGCGCTGCATCCTCTTATGAGCTTCCGCGGCTTCTGAATCCGCCGCCGACAAGGACAGCTCAAGCTCTTCCGCGGCGCGCTGCGCAAAATAGGCGCGATCGCCGGTGCCGGTCTGGGGCTGGTCCATGTCGCGTCTCCTCCGAAGTGCGCGCCTTTAGCATAAGCGCCACAATTTGTCGTCCGGCCTTGCCCAAAGAAAAAGGCGCCCCGACCGAAGCCGGAGCGCCCTCCCCTTTAAACCTTGGCCTAAGCCTTAGCCACGCTCAGGAGCGGGCGGCGGCGGCGGCGGCGGCGGCGGCGGAGCCGGGCACACTTCGGTGGCCAGGATCACGCTGCCGTCCGGGCAGGTCTGAGTTGCCGGCGGCGGCGGCGGAGGCGGCGGAGCCTCGACGACGGGCGGCGGAGCCGGCTCAGCGCGCGGACCGAAGCGAACGCCGGCGGTCAGCACGAGCTGATGACGGGTGATGCCCTCTTCGTAGTTCGAGTAACGATACTCCGGACCACCATAGAAGAAGCCGTTGGTGAACTGGAGGCCAGCACCGGCGCGCCAGCCGCTGACATGGTCGCGGTCGCGCAGGAGCAGGGTCGTTTCCGTGGCGTCCGTCGGATCCACATCCCAAACGCTGACGGTGCCACGCCAACGCGTGTAACCACCCTTGACGTAGAAGAGGATGTTGTCGCTGGCCGCGAAGGTCGCGCGGAGACCGGCGTACAGGTCGAGACCGCCCTTCAGCTGGTAACGCGTACGGTCACCGCTGTCTTCGTCGTCCGTGGCGACAGCCTTCAGCGTCGTCTTCGTGGCTTCAAGATCAACGCCGAGCGCGATCCCGCCAACGCCGAAGTCGTATCCGCCGCCGATGCCGTAAACGAGGCCGTCGTCGTTCCACTTCTGAGGCGAGTCAAAGTCGCTCGCGTCGATCTTCACATGGTCATAACCGCCGAGGATCTCGACGCGCGGGCCGGAAACGGCCTGCGCCGAGGCCGGGCTGGCAAAAAGCGCAGCAGCCGACACGGCAGTGAGTGCAGCAATCTTTCTCAAGGAATCCTCCCATTTATTGGTCGTTGCCGACCCGAAATTGCCGGGCCCCTATGTTACAAAAATAATCCGCGGGCCAGCGAGCGGCTCCCGGAAGCGGCCAAAATCTGCACGATTATTCACACTCTGTGGCAGCAAAGCCACTCTGCTCGGGCGGGCTGCCCTACCGCCGGCCAAACAGCTTTTCGATCTCGCCGTGGCCTAGCTTCACCCAGGTCGGACGCCCGTGATTGCACTGCCCGGAGCGCGGAGTGACCTCCATTTCGCGCAGCAACGCGTTCATCTCGGCCACCGACAGGATGCGCCCGGCCCGAACCGAGCCATGACAGGCGATCGTCGCTGAAACGTGAGCCAGCTTCTCCTGAAGCGACAATGCGCTGCCCAGTTCGGCGAGTTCAGCGGCAATGTCCGTGATAAGTCCGCGTACGTCGGTTCGACCAAGCGCCGCGGGCGTCGCGCGCACAAGGACTGAAGATGGGCCGAACCGCTCAACCTCAAGCCCAAGATCGGCCAGGTCGGCGACCGCGGCTTCGATACGGTCGCAATCCGGTTCGTCCAGCTCGATCACTTCCGGCATGAGCAGCGGCTGCCGGGCGACAGCCCCGCCCTCGCGTGCTGCACGCATCCGCTCGAGTACAAGACGCTCATGCGCGGCGTGCTGATCGACGATCACCAGCCCATCTTCGGCTTCCGCCACAATATAGGTCGCCGCGACCTGTCCGCGCGCGACGCCGAGAGGATATTTCGGGACCTCCGCAATCGCCGGCTCCGCTCGCGCTACCGGCGCATGATCGAATAGAGCCCGCGCCTCAGCAACAGCGCTCGCAGTCCATGACGATGAACTGGCAGAGTAAGCGGGTGTGGGTTGCGCAGGCGCTTCGTAGGTCTCGCTCGTCGTCCATAAGACAGGTGCGGCAGCCTGAGTCCGCGTCGCGCTTCGGCCGCTTTCTTCCTCGAGCGCTGCGCGAAGCCCGCCGACAATGAGGCCCCGTACGGCGGCAGGGTCGCGGAACCTCACCTCGGTCTTCGCCGGGTGGACATTGACGTCGACCTCGTCGAGCGGGACCGAGAGGAACAAGGCCGCAATTGGGTGACGGTCGCGAGCGATCAGGTCACGGTAGGCTGCACGAAGCGCTCCAACGAGTAGCCTGTCCTTCACCGGGCGAGCGTTGACGAACAGGAATTGCTGGTCGGCCATGCCGCGGTTAAAGGTCGGCAGGCTGACGACACCCGTCAAACCAAGGCCGTTGCGTTCGCAGTCGATGCCGATCCCGTTTCGATCCAGCTCAGCGGCAAGCAGTTCCGCGACCCGCTGCGGCGGCGCTGCCGGCTGCACCGAGAGGACCTTGCGCCCATCATGCTCGAGCTTGAACGCAACGTCGCTCCGCGCCATCGCCAAGCGCCGAACCGCGTCTAGGCAGGCGGCATATTCCGCGCGCGGGCTGCGCAGGAACTTGCGACGCGCGGGCACCTTGTCGAACAGCCCTTCGACCCGGACGCGGGTCCCAGGCGGCAGAGCGGCGGGCCCCTCTCCCGCCAGCTCACCATGATCGATGACGACCCGCCAGCCGTCAGCGCCTTCCGGCCGGCTCTCCATCGTCAGCCGAGCCACGCTGGCAATCGACGGCAGCGCCTCGCCGCGGAAACCGAAGCTGGTGATGCGGTCGAGACCGTCGTCGGGCAGCTTCGACGTGGCGTGCCGCTCGAGCGCCAGATGCATGTCGGACGGGTTCATCCCGCATCCGTCGTCGGCTACCTCGACCAGCTCGAGGCCGCCCGCGGAAAGACGGATTCGAACCGCCTTCGCGCCGGCATCGAGAGCATTCTCGACAAGCTCCTTGAGTGCGCTGGCGGGACGTTCCACAACCTCGCCAGCGGCGATGCGATTCACGAGCTCCGAGGGCAGCCTTCTTATTGACATGTTAACCATTCCTAGCCCATTTCGAAGCGGCCGGCGAAGCGCTGATTTTCCGCAAAAATTCAGTCCGCATTCAATGGGATGTGTTTAATCGACAGTGAAGCGTTGAGCGATTTCAACGCGCTGGCGAGCAAAGAGCGAGAGACGGGGAATTCAATGTTCTGGACGCGCTGGTTCAAATGGATGTCGCACGACATGGCGATCGATCTCGGAACCGCCAATACGCTTGTTTACGTGCGCGGTCGCGGCATCGTCTTGAACGAGCCGTCGGTGGTCGCCATTGAGACGATCAACGGCGTGAAAAAGGTCAAGGCTGTCGGCGAAGACGCCAAGCTGATGATGGGCAAGACCCCGGACCAGATCGAGGCCATCCGCCCGCTGCGCGACGGCGTGATCGCCGACATCGATGTCGCCGAGCAGATGATCAAGCACTTCATTCACAAGGTGCATGGCGGCAAGATGCGCGCCTGGCGCTTTCCTGAAATCGTGATCTGCGTCCCATCCGGATCGACTTCGGTCGAGCGGCGCGCAATCCGCGACGCTGCTTCGAACGCCGGCGCCAGCGCTGTCTACCTGATCGAGGAGCCGATGGCGGCCGCGATCGGTGCCGACATGCCGGTGACTGCGCCGATCGGTTCGATGGTCGTGGACATCGGCGGCGGCACCACGGAAGTCGCGGTGCTTTCGCTCCGTGGCCTGGCCTACACCACTTCCGTTCGCGTCGGCGGCGACAAGATGGACGAAGCGATTTCATCCTACGTTCGCCGCAACCACAACCTTTTGATCGGCGAAGCCACTGCGGAGCGGATCAAGAAGGAAGTCGGCATCGCGAAGCCGCCGGTCGATGGCATCGGCAAGACCGTGCACATTAAGGGCCGCGACCTGGTCAACGGCGTCCCGAAGGAAATCTCGATCAACCAGGGTCAGATCGCCGAGGCCCTGTCGGAGCCTGTCGGGACGATCGTCGAGGGCGTCCGCATCGCGCTGGAGAACACGGCGCCGGAGCTGGCGGCCGACATTTGCGATCAGGGCATTGTGCTGACGGGGGGTGGCGCACTGCTTCAGGGTCTCGACGAGGTCCTGCGCGATGAAACGGGCCTTCCCGTCACCGTCGCTGAAGATCCGCTGACCTGCGTCGCGCTGGGCACTGGCCGCGCGCTCGAGGAAGAGCAGTTCCGCGGCGTGCTGCAAACGGCCTAGGAGGGTCTGAACGATGGCGCCGCCGAGTGGGCCGCGCCCAGGCTGGTCCAGGCGCGCGCAATATGGGCTGTTTTTCAGCTTCCTTGCCGCAATTGCCGGCCTGCTGGTTGGACTGATCCTGCTTGGCCTGTCGCTAGCCGCACCCAAAAGCTACGCGTCGGTTAGAGGCGTAGCATTGGATGCGACTGCTCCGGTGACCGGGGCAATGCATGGCGTGACCGCCACGATCGCGGGCGTCTTCACCGGCGCCGGCAATTACTGGGATGCGGCAAGCCAGAATGCGCAGCTGAAGGTCGAACGCCGCCTGATGCTGCAGCGGATCGTCGAGGCTCGCGCCGTCCTTCAGGAAAACAGAGAACTGAAGGCGGCGCTCCAGCTTCGCGAGCGGAGCCCCAAGACCATTGCTGCCGGACGGATCGTCGGGTCCTCGTTCAGCAGCCGGCGCCGCTACGCAATCCTTTCGGTCGGCGGCTCGGACGGCGTTCGCGTCGGAATGCCCGTGCGCTCGCCGCAGGGGCTCCTCGGCCGCGTAATCGATTCCGGGTCGCTTGCGTCTCGGGTTCTTCTCGTCTCGGACCGCGCCAGCATCATTCCGACCAAGCTTCTGCGCACGGGGCAGCCGGTCATCAGCCAGGGCCGCGGCGACGGCACCGTCGATCTTCGGCCCCTCGAGGTCGGCCGCAATCCATTTAAGAAGGGCGATATCGTCATCACCTCGGGGACTGGAGGCCTCTATTCGCCGCTCGTTCCTGTCGCGCGGGTGATACGCCTGGATGACGACGGTGCGATCGCGGTGCCGTTGGCCGACCCGGGACTCACGAGCTTCGCCATCGTTGAGCCTCCATATGAACCCGCCGCAGTCGCGGAAGAGTCCGCGGCCTCGACTGCGGAGACGCAGTGATGGTCCGAGCGGCGCTCGCTCAGAATAGAATGATCGGACGTGGGCCGAAGACTGGCGCGCACTTGATCCCTGCGCTGACGGTAGTGATCGCGTCGCTCATTTCCGCTTTGCCGATCATCTCGATGAGCGGCTGGTACCCTGACTTCGCCTTCCTGGTGCTGATCGGCTGGCGGCTGCTCCGCTCCGATCCGTGGCCCGCATGGTGGGCGACGATGCTCGGCCTGTTCAACGATCTGGTCACCGGCAATCCCATCGGCCTCTCGGCAGCTCTGTGGACCGCGACGATGCTGGCACTCGACCTTGCCGACCGCCGCACCATGTGGCGCGACTATTGGCTGGAATGGGCGCTCGCTGGCCTGCTCGTGTTCATCAGCGAGACGGTAGAATGGCGGATTGCCGAGCTGATGAGCGCGTCCATCCCCTTCATGACCGTACTGCCGCCTTTGCTGATCTCGATCTTCGCTTTCCCGATCGTCGCCTGGCTGATCGGCCGCATCGACCGCTGGAGGCTCGGCCGATGAAGCATGAGAATGCGCGGCGCTTCACGTCGGTCCACCAGTCGATCACTTTCTCCCGGCGGATGACGCTGATGGGGGGAGCGCAGGCGGCTGTCGGCGCGCTGTTGCTTGGCCGTCTCGGATGGCTCTCGGTGCGCGAGAACCAGAAGTATCAGCTGCTATCCGAGAGCAATCGCGTCCAGTTGATCCCCGTCCCTCCCCGCCGTGGCTGGATCGTGGACCGCAACAAGGTCCCGATCGCGATCAACCGCTCGAGCTTCCGCATCGACCTGATCCCGCAACAGCTCGAGAACCCCGAGAAGACGTTGAAGGCCCTCGTCGAACTGCTCCAGCTCAGCACTGACGAGGTCGACCGCATCCTCCGCGAGTTGAAGGCCGGTCATGGCTTCCAGGCCGTTCAGGTCGCCGAAAACGTGACCTTCGACCAATATGCCGCGGTCACGGTCCGCCTTCCGG
>JAEVYW010000231.1 GCA_023392555.1 Pseudomonadota bacterium
AAAGGGTGCAACGGCGATCGAATACGGACTTATCGTCGCCTTGATCGGCGTTGCCGTGGTAGGCGCAATGTCGAAACTCGGCGGCGGCAGCAACGGCATGTGGACACAGATTGCCGACCGCTACGAGGCCGCAGCGGGACCGGCTTCTTAAAGCGAAGTCCTATGCCGGTGCCGGCGCCTAACGGCGGCGCGATCCGTAGACGACCAGCTTGACCTTCTGGCCCGGAACCAGCCGCGCGTTCGCAGCGAGGTTGTTCAGGGCCAGGAACCGGTCGAGCTGAAAACTCCTGTACGCCATCCTGCCGGCGAGCGACTGAACCGTGTCGCCCGGCCTGACCGTGTACACATCGATGATCCGCGGTCGGATCGCCGCAGCCTCCGCCGCCGAAATCTTGCGCAGCGACTGGATCATCGGCGCGAAGGGCTGCATCCCGTATCCGCCGCGCGTCAGCATCACGAAGTGATAGACCGTGTCGCGATCCCACTGATAGGCGACGACACTGGCGTCGACGGTGCCCGAAGAGGTGTTGGCACGAGCGACCGTCATCGCGGCCGGAAGACCGTTGATCGTGGTGCGCTGGATCGGTCCGACCGCCATCTGTGTCTGGCCGCCGCCCAGTTCCTGAAGCACGCGATAGACATATTGTTCGAGCGTGCCGGTGTAGCGGCCGCCGCTAAACTGCGCCTGCCCGGCTGAACCCTTGATGGACACCGCCGTCGTGCCGTTCTGCATCAGATAGCCGGTGGGAACGGCGAAATAGATTCGCAGGTCCGGATGGGTGAACGTGCGGCCTTCGATGACACCCTGTTCCGGATCGTCGTCGAAGTAGATGCCCTGGACCTGGGCCAGGAACTGGTCGCGGTTGCGCGTGCCGGTGTTGAGACGCCCCGTCTGCCGCGCTTCCGCAAGCGCGCGCTGGACGCGGTTCTCGCTCAACGGGTGAGTGCTCGCCCATTCCGGCGTTTGCCGGCTGTCCCGGCCCTGGACGCGCGCTTCGAGCGCAGTGGCGCGGCTGATTGCGCCGAGAACGCCCGCGCCCCCTGCCGGGTCGTAACCGGCGCCGATCAAGTAACGCAGGCCAAGCGTATCAGCCTGATATTCCTGATCGCGCGAGAAGCTGAGCGTCGCGAGTTGCGCCCGGGTCTGCGCCGCTTGCGCGATTGCATTGCCGAAGCCGCCACCGACGACACTGCCGAGGATCGCGCCAAGCACGCCAAGTACTGACTGTCGCGAGGCAACGGACTCACGCTGCTGGGCGTGATTCGCGGCGACGTGACCGACCTCGTGGCCAAGAGCGAAGGCGAGCTCGGATTCATTGTCCATCAGCGCCATCAGCTGCCGAGTGACGTAGATGTAACCGCCTGGGGTCGCGAAGGCGTTCTCGACCGCCGAGTTCAGCAGGGTGAAACGGTAGGCATTGGGAGAAACGCCGGACGGAGCCGCGATGCGCCGCCCGACGGACTCGACGTAGGCAGCCCGCGGGCCCGTCTCCGCGCCTCCCAGCTCCTGGACGATCTCAGCATGTTCCTGAGTCGATTCACGCACATAGCGCGGGTCGAGTACGCGGCCCTGCGCCGAAACCAGTGCGGGCGTGGCCACCATCGAAGCGGCACCGAGGAGCAGGAAAACAGAACGCATCTGGACCTCTCGAAAAATTCGCTACGGAGTCGAAACTGACTGTCGCGCTTGAACGAGAGATGAAGGTTGGCGGTTCCTGCCGTAGGCCTCAGGCCATCGCCAGATATTTGGCCCGGCGCTGCTTGAGCAATTCGTCGCCGCCGAGTGCGGAGCAGCCCTTCAGCTCCTCGACGATTGCCGTTTTGAGATTGGCTATCGCCCGCTCGGCATCACGATGGGCGCCGCCAAGCGGTTCGGGCACGATGCGGTCGATGACGCCGAGCGCCAGCTGGTCCTGAGCCGTGATCTTCATCGCCTCCGCCGCGTCCGCAGCCTTGTCGGCCGTGCGCCACAGGATCGAGGCACAGCCTTCGGGAGAAATTACCGAATAGATGGCGTGCTCGAACATCAGCACGCGGTTGGCCGCGGCAATCGCGACAGCGCCGCCCGATCCGCCCTCACCGACGATGACGGAGATCACAGGCACCTTCAGCGACAGGCATTCCTCGGTCGAACGGGCGATGGCCTCCGCCTGTCCACGTTCCTCGGCCTGGACACCGGGAAAAGCGCCCGGAGTGTCGACCAGCGATATGACCGGCAGGCCGAAGCGGTCGGCAAGCCGCATCAGGCGGATCGCCTTCCGGTAACCCTCCGGCTTCGCCATCCCAAAATTATGCTTGAGGCGGGACGCAGTGTCGTCGCCCTTTTCGTGGCCGAGCAGGACGACGCGCTCGCCCTCGATCGTCGCGAGGCCGCCGAGGATGGCGGGGTCATCCGCGAAGGAGCGGTCGCCGGCAAGCGGGACGAAGTCCTCGGTGAGGCCGGCGACATAATCCTTGAAGTGCGGACGCTCCGGATGGCGGGCGACCTGCGCCTTCTGCCACGGAGTCAGCTTCGAATAGGCTTCGCGAAGGAGCTTCGAGGATTTCGCCTCAAGCCGCTCGATCTCCGCGTCGAGGTCCATTTCGCCATTGCTGGCCGTCTCGCGCAGTTCGGAAACGCGCGTCTCGAGCTCTGCAATCGGCTTCTCGAAATCGAGGTAAGTCTGCATCGCGAGTGCGGGTAGGATGCCGCTTTCGTCAGGTCAACGACGGTCGGCGAGCGGATGGCGCGCATTCACCAGCTGCACGAGCCGAGAACTGTCGACATGGGTGTAGATTTGCGTCGTTGCGATGTCTGCGTGGCCGAGGAGCGATTGCACCACGCGAAGGTCGGCGCCGCCAGACAGGAGATGCGTCGCGAAAGCATGGCGAAGCACGTGCGGGCTGATACGTTCGGGCGGAATTCCGGCGTCGGCCGCCATGATCCGCACCAGCTGGTAGAGGCGAATTCGACTGAGGTGCGACTTGCCGCTCGGGAAAAGCCATAGCGACGAGCCTGGCACATTCTCGCGCCAGCGCACGACGGCGGCTTCGGCACGACCGGAGATCGGGACCAGGCGCTCCTTGGAGCCCTTGCCTTTCAGGATCAGGAACGGCTGGCCGACGCGGAGCGCATCGCGCGGAAGGCTGACCAATTCGGTCGCCCGAAGGCCGGAGCCGTACAACAGTTCGAGCAGTGCAAGATTGCGCACGGCCAAAGGTTCGTCGCTCGCAGCGCGTTCCTCCGCAGCCTCGAACAGGCGGGCGACCTCGCTGGAATCGAGGATCTTGGGAAGCGGCCGCTGAAGCGTGGGTTTGGGCAAAGCCGCCGACGGATCGTCCTTGCGAACTCCCTCGTCGAACAGGAAGCCATAGAAGCGTCGAAGGGCAGCAGAGCGCCGCGCCACCGTCGAGGGCGCGAGATCGCTCCACGCCTCGCCCAGCTTTGAAACATCGTCGACCGCGGCCTGGCCGAGCCTGCCATTGAGCGACTCCGCCGCGCGCTCGAGGTCCGTGCGATAGGCGGTGAGCGTATTACGCGACGCGCCCGCCTCGGCGGCCATCATGTCGAGAAAGCGATCGACCAGAGCGCGGTCGTCGGGCGTCACGCCAGGATCATATCCGGGCGAGCGCCTCCGCCGCCATCATCCGCGCCGTGAAATCCTGCCCCGAACGCTTCAGCGCGAGGATCGCATGATATTGATGCGACGGCGGGATTTCCTCGAAGGTCTCGGCCTGAAGACCGGTCGCCGACATCACCAGCACCGTGCCCTTTTGGCCGAGGCTCGCGGCGCGATCGATCATGCGGGTCCAGATCGAGCGGTTGCCTAGGCGAAGTCCGTTCTGATTGCTGAGCTGCCCTGCAGTGTCGGCATCGATGCGGCCAAGGCCGGCAAGCCCGGCAACCAGCATCGCGCTGCGCTTCTTGCCCTCGCTATTGTCGCGATCGATGAAGGCGTTGATCCTGCGCACCGACAGATCGACGCGCCTGCCGTCCGGCGCGCCGAGCGCGAGCATTGCCCACGCCGGATCGGCATTTTCGTCATCCATCTGGCTGACGGCATTCGCCCAACGCGCCGCCTGCCGGTCGAAACCGGCGGCGAGCATCGAGGCGATGAGGTTCGCAGCATCCGACTGGCGGTCGGCGCTTGGCGGGATCAGCGTCGCTGCCCGGCCGAGGAGCGCTCGCGACGCCTCTTGCTGCAGATAGTCGTCGGACGTCCGCCACAGCCGCCGCATCGCGTCGAGGCGCGTGTCGAGGTCCTTGCCCGCAAATGCCATGCGCACCTGCCATGCCTGCGTCTGCGGGAGCTCGTCGGGACCCGTTGCGTCATATATGAGCGAGTGAAGATCGCTCAGCGACTGCCCCGAAAATACGCCGAGGCCTGTCGCGATCTCGGCAGACTTGAGCCGGTCGGTCGGCGCCAGGAGTGGGGCGGCGGCCTGCCAGGCGCGAAGCTGAAGCGGTGCGTCGTCGATCAGCCGGTCGGGAAACGTCATCCCGGTCGCGGTGGCGAGACCGTAGCGCCAACTGTCGAGCCGATCGACCGGGTCCCACTGGATGGTTGCGGCACGATTGGTATTCGACCCCGCACCGACCACCTTCTCCGCGAGTTCCAGGTCGATCCCCTGAACGCGGCCGCGGCGACGGGCACGGTCGATCTTCTCGGATGCGGACTCCGGTTCGCCCGCCAGCGCGTCGCACATGGCGTCGACGAGGGTGACGATGTTCGGCTCAGCCTCTTCGATGCCGGCCTGGAGGGGGCACAAGGCCGCCGGGTCTGCATTGGCAAGCGCGCTCTGGACCGCGACCTGAAGCATCTGGGGCGTGTATTTGTCGGTGTCGACCGCCGACACCAGGGTCCGGGCCGCGTCAGCTTCTCCCATGCGAAGCAGGATGAAGGCGCGTTGTGCCGTCCAGTCGACGGGGTCGATGTTCCGCGGAGCGGCGACGCGGGCGAGCAGCGCATTGCGCAGGGCGATATGGGCCCAGCGCGATGCGATCGGCGTGTCCATCTGCCGCATCAGCGAGGCAAGGAACGCTCCGCTGGCCGAACCCCAGGGATCGGGACCGAGGCCCAGGTCGATGGGGTCGAGCCGGCCTGCGATGCGTGGATCGCGACGGGCGTAATCGGGATATTCGACCGGCGGCTTCACCTCTTGGACCGGCTCGGCCGCGAGATCGACCAGCCCCGTCGAGCTCTCGCCTACGCTGTCACCACCGCGCGGGGTCGCCGAAGGCTCGGGCGAAGGGCGCGGCTGAGTGGGAGTGGTAGGAGTGGGAGTGGGGGCCGGAGCAGGAGCCGCAGCCGGGGGCGGGCTCGCGGGCGGCGCGGCGTCCTGTGCCAACGCAGGGATAGCGGCCGCAAGCGCGACCGCCGCAACAGTACCGGCGAATCGTTTAGCGCGCATTGGCTGGCGCGTTGACCTCCACTTCGATCGTGCGCGCGGGCACGTCGGTCGCCCGGCTGCTGAAGAACCACAGCAGCCCCGCGACCAGGACCAGGAGGAGAATCAGGACAATCACGGCTCGCGGCATCGTAACTCGCATTGAATTCGCAGATGGGACCACGGGCTTTTGCCGCCCGGCCCGCGCGCTGTATAGCCCCGCTGTGCGAAACCTTGTTGAGCGCCTTGACCGTCCCATCGTCCTCGTCGGGCTAATGGGCGCTGGGAAGTCGACCGTCGGGCGAAGGCTCGCGCGGCGGCTGGACCTGCCGTTTATCGATACCGACGCGGCGATCGAGGATGCGGCCGGCTATACTCCGACGGAGGTGTTCGAGCGCTTCGGCGAAGCAGATTTCCGCGATGGTGAACGGCGGCTTGTGGCCCGGCTGGTGGACGACCAGGTCCGAGTGATTGCAACCGGCGGCGAGGTCTTCATCGACCCGCGAACGCGCAAGCTTCTGAACGAGCGCGCCATCACGGTCTGGCTGGATGCGCCGGTTGATCTGCTCGCCGGACGCACGACCCGCCTGCATACCCGCCCATTGCTACGCAACGTCGACGATCGAAAGACGACGCTGGAGCAACTGGAGGCCGAACGCCGGCACATGTACGCCGAAGCGCACGTCCACGTGAAAAGCGGCAACGGCGCTCATAGCAACGTCGTGGAATCGATCGTCGAAGCCCTGAAAAAGCATCTGGACGGCGGCCGGGGGTCTCAGCCGCCCGAATTTCCGCGGGCCAACGCCTAGGCGGGGTCCTTCGCTTCGTCGGGCAAGGGTCGGTCGATCGTGAACATCCGCTCGCGCCCGCTGCGGAGGTCGCCGCTTGCGCTCTGGAGCTCCAGCCGCTCGGTGTCGCGAGCGCGATACTCTTGCTCGACCCTCTCCGCCTCGCGCCGCGCCACTCCAAGCTTCGCAAGCGCCTCGCGGCCCATGATGACTGCGCTCTCGAACAGCTCGCGCTGGATGAAATCCACGTCGAGATCCGCCCATTCCATAATCTGGCGCCGGTCGTATGCGCGAATCAGGATCGAAGCCTGCGGAAAGGCTTCCATGATCGCTTCAATGGTCTCGCGGGAGAAATCCTCGGTCTCGTGGCAGAAGATGAGCGCCTCGGCGGTCTCCGCGCCTGCCGTGCGGAGAAGGTCGATGCGCGTGCCATCGCCGTAATAGACCTTGGTGCCGAACTCTTCACTGAGCTCGATCTGAGCGGGTTTGCTGTCGATGATCGTGACGGGAATGCGCTTGGCCATCAGCATCTGAGCGACGGTCTGGCCGAAGCGGCCGTAGCCGACGACGATGGCATTTGTTTCGGGGGACCTTTCCGGCCCGTCGAGGTCGGAATCGGGCTCCGGCATCCGGCGAAGCACTTCCTCCACGACCATCATCAGGAACGGCGTCGAGACCATGCTGAGCGTGACGATTGCGCTGAACATGCTTGCGGTCGCCGGTTCAACGAGCTGCGCCGCGGCGGCCTGCCCGAACAGGACGAAACCGAATTCACCGGCCTGGCTGAGCAGGAGGCCGAGCCAGATCGCCCTGCCCCGCTTCATCCCGAACGCCAGGCCCAGACCGGCGATGATCAGCGCCTTGATCACGATGATGCCGATCGCGAGGCCGAAGATCATCATTGGGCTGGCAGCGATTGCGCCCAGATCCAGCGTCATGCCGACGGAGAGGAAGAAGAGGCCGAGCAGGATCGAGCGGAACGGCTCGACGTCGCTCTCGAGCTCGTGCCGGTAGGGCGATTCCGCGAGCATCACGCCGGCGATGAAGGCGCCCAGTGCGGTCGACAGATGGAGCATCTCCATGAGGGCCGAGCTGGCGATGACCGCAAACAGGCCGGCGACGACGAACAGCTCGCGCTCGCCCAGGCGACCGACGAGCCGGAACAAGGGATTGAGGATGTAGCGGCCTGCGAGGACGAGGCCGACGATCGCGCCGATCGTGTACAGCACCAGCATCCCGCCCGGCGGCGCCTCGGGATCGGCGGGCGCCCGCGACATCGCGGCGATGAGCGTGATCATCGGGACTATCGACAGGTCCTGGAATAGCAGGACCGAGAACGCGCGCTCCCCGCGCGGGTGGTTGAGCTGGCCTGTCGAGCGCAACATCGGAAGGACCTGTGCGGTCGATGAAAGCGCCAAGGGCATGCCGATGGCGATGCTCGATTCGATGGTGAAGTTCAGCGTGAAGTGAATCAGAGCGCTGAGCGCCGCTCCGCAGACCAGGACCTGCGCCAGCCCGAGCCCGAAGATGTCCTTGCGGAGGCGCCAGAGGCGGCTTGGATTAAGCTCCAGTCCGACGAGGAAGAGCAGCAATGCAATTCCGATTTCCGAGACGCTTGCGAGTGCTTCGGGCTCGGGGATCAGGCCAAGCGCATAGGGGCCAATGACCGCGCCGCCGACGATGTAGCCAAGGGTCGCACCGAGGCCCAGGCGGCGGTAGATCGTCACGAACACCAGAGCCGCGCCGAGCATCAGCGCACCGTCGAACAGGATCGCGGTGGTCGCTTCGGCGGCGTCCTTGGCGTCCATCAGCGGTCCATCGCTGCGAGAAGCGCGCGGAACGGCAGCAGGATCGCCGCATGCCGCGACTTGCGCGAGCGGGCCGGAGCGAGGGCCATCAGGCCGGGAAATTCGCCGGGATCGTTGCGCACGCCGTCCAGCCAGTCCTGAAGGTCGTTCAGCGCCACCCCCATGCTGTCCCGCGAATGGCCGATTGACCCGCGCGCGAGAAGCGCAGCCGACGCCTGACCGAAAGCGCAGGCCTGGACCGCCTGTGAAACCGCCACGACGCGGCAATCATCGTCCAGTTCGACGTCCACCCTCACAACGCTCCCGCAGGTCAGCGAGCGCTGCTCGGCGGATCCGTCGACGCGGGTCAGCGATCGAGGTTCGGGCAGTGACGCCGCCAGCCGCAGGATCTCAGTGGTGTAGAGCGGGGCGTTCATCCTCGACGCCATGTGGTGCCGTCGGCCGAATCCTCCAACAGGATACCTCCGGCCTTGAGCTCATCGCGGATACGATCGGCAGTCGCGAAGTCGCGGTTTTTCTTTGCCTCGGCGCGCTCGACGATCTTCGCCTCGATTGCGTCGGCGTCGCCTCCAGCCTGGAACCAATCGTCGGCGCTCTGTTGAAGCAAGCCGAGCAACGCGCCACTCGCGCGGAGGACTGCCGGGTCGTCGATCGCCGCCATTCGAGACAGAGCCAAAGGCGTGTTGAGGTCGTCGGACAGCGCCTCAATCACCGCTTCGTCAGCTGTGCTCGCCTCTGCGCTGCCCGCTGCGCGATAGAGGCGATCGAGCGTCGCCTTGCTCTGCGCGATGAGGTCGTCCGTCCACGCCAGAGGCTGACGATAATGGGCCGAAAGCAGGGCCAGCCGCAGCGTCTCACCGCGGTGACCATGCTCCAGCAATTCCACCGGCGTCACGATATTTCCGAGCGACTTGGACATCTTCTCACTGCCCATGTCGACGAAGCCGTTGTGCACCCAAAAGCGTGCGAGCGGCAGCCCGCCGTGCGCGCACCGGCTCTGCGCGATCTCATTTTCGTGATGCGGGAAGATGAGATCGAGCCCACCGCCGTGGATGTCGATCGTCTCGCCAAGGTGGGCCCGGATCATCGCCGAGCATTCGATGTGCCAGCCGGGCCGGCCCCTGCCCCACGGCGAATCCCAGCCGATGACGCCACCCTTGCTCGGCTTCCACAGCACGAAATCCGCCGGGTCGCGCTTGTACGGCGCAACTTCCACCCGGGCTCCGGCGACCATCGCGTCGCGGTCGCGGCGGCTGAGAATGCCGTAATCGGGATCGCTCGGAACGGAAAAGAGCACGTGGCCTTCCGCCTCATAGGCGTGGCCCAGTTCGACCAGCCGCTCGATCATCGCGACCATCGGTCCGATTTCCTGCGTCGCGTGCGGCGCGGTGGTCGGCGGCGCGACACCAAGCGCGCCCATGTCGTCGAGATAGAAGCGCTCGTACCGCTCCGTGATCACCGAGGGATCGACGCCTTCCGCCTCGGCCGAGGCGATGATCTTGTCGTCAACGTCGGTGACGTTGCGCGCATAGATCAGGCTGTGCTTGCCGAACGTATGACGGATCAGGCGGGCAAGCGTGTCGAACACCACCGCCGGCCGCGCATTGCCGATATGGGCGCGCCCATAGACCGTCGGACCGCAGACATACATCGTGATGCGCTGCGGATTGAGCGGAACGAACGGCCGCTTCTCGCGGGTCATGGTGTCGTGAAGGCGGATCATTACGGCTGCTGTTCGTCCAGATTTTGCGCTTGTTCCAGCTCTTCCTGACCCTTGCGCCGGGTTTCGACCCAATCGACCACCGACCGCCCGCTGGCATTGAGCAGCGGATAGGTCCGCGAATTGCGCATCCAGTCGGGCCGTTGCGCATCCGGGCCATAAACCAGGTCCGTGGCGAGGTTCGCGAGCAGGAAGAAGAGCGTCGCCGCGAGAAGCCCTTTGAGCATGCCAAAGCCGCCGCCGAGCACGCGGTCGACCGGCCCGAGCATCGAGCTGCGCGACTTCTTGCCGATCGAGCGGGCAAGCAGCTTCACGAAGAGGTAGCTCGGGAGGAACAGGACGACGAACGCGAGTACCGCCGCAGCTGTCGCGCTTCCGACCGATCCGACCAGCCCCGCCGAGATCGGCGCGTGGAACAGGCGGAGCATCACGATCGCGACGACCCAGGCCAGCAGCGACAGCATCTCGTGCACCAGCCCGCGCACGAAGCCGATCATGGCCCCGCCGCCCAATGCCAGAATGACGAAGATGTCGAGCGCGCTCATGGCCCCGGCGCTAGCGAAGTCTCAGACGTATTGCGAGATGCTCACATGTTGGTTTGTTCGGGCGGCACGCCGGCGGGCAGCTGGGCCGCGCAATGCGGGTCCTTGCGAAGCTCGACGTCGGCGCCGACGCCGTAGCAGGTCATCGAGATCGACCCCATCGAATAGCCGCGGACCAGGGGCTCGGCGACGACGCCGTCAGCCGAGGCAAGGCCGGCAATGTACAGCAAAGGGATGAAATGGTCGGGCGTCGGCACGGCCATTGCATAGTCCGGATGCTCGGCAAGCTTCATCGCGTCGCCCGGATCGCTCGTCATCTGCGCCATCGCCGCATCGTCGAAGCGCTCCGCCCAGTCGTAGCCGAGGTCGGGCTTGTCCCACTGCAGACGGCGTAGATTGTGGACGACGTTGCCGCTGCCGAGGATCATCACGCCCTGGTCGCGGAGCGGTGCCAGCCGCCGCGCCAGCTCCAAGTGATAGTCGAGCGGCCGAAGCGCGTTGATCGACAGTTGGAGCACCGGAACGTTGGCTTCCGGATAGATGTGGGCGAGCACCGACCAGGTACCGTGGTCCAGGCC
>JAEVYW010000237.1 GCA_023392555.1 Pseudomonadota bacterium
CTGGAAGCCTGTCGCGCATTGCCGCGACGCACGGGCCAAGGTCGAGCGCCACGCCGTCGCGAGGCCTGGGCTCGGACCATTCCAGCCATTCCTGGTGGGCAAGCTCGCCGCAGGAGAAGCGGACGACGTCCGGATCGTGCCACTCGTCAATCATCTCGGCGAACTCGCCCATGTCGGCGCAGATCGGCAAATCCGCCTGATACACGCGTCCGAGCTCGTTCGGGTCGGGATGGACGTGGACCAATGTCTGCCCGGGATGGTCGGGCGTGATCAGAGTGTAGCCGTCGGTCGTGGCTTCGCCGAGGCGCGGACCGACCGTTAGGATCAAATCGGCTTCGCGTATCCGTTGCTGAAGCTTCGGGTTCGGCCCGTAGCCGAGGTTGCCTGCATAAACCGCGCACTTGTTGTCGATCGCGTCCTGGCGGCGGAAGGCGGCCGCGGTTGGGATGCCATGGCGGAAGGCGAAGTTCGAAAAGTGATGCGCGGCGCGCGGGCTCCAGTCGGCACCGCCGACGATCGCGATCGGGTCGGTGGCTTCCTTCAGCAACTCGAATAGCGCCTGGACCGCACCCGGATCGGGCGCTTCAGCGAGCGGAGCGATACGCGGCCGGTCGAGCGCCTCGACCTGATCCGTCAGCATGTCTTCCGGCAAGGCGAGCACGACGGGGCCGGGCCGGCCGACAGTCGCCACCCGATAGGCCCGTGCGACATATTCCGGGATACGCCGAGCGTCCTCGATCCGCGCGGCCCACTTGGCGATCGGCGCGAAGAAGGCCGGGAAATCGATCTCCTGGAAGCCTTCGCGGTCGCGGTCGCCGCGAGCGACGTCGCCGATGAGCAGGATCATCGGAGTCGAATCCTGGAACGCCACATGGACTCCGCCGGTGGCGTTGGTCGCGCCCGGCCCGCGGGTGACGAACGCGACTCCGGGCCGCCCCGTCATCTTGCCGTCCGCATCGGCCATGTAGGCGACGCCGCCTTCCTGCCGGCAGACGACGAGGTCGATCTCCGGAGTGTCGTGAAGCGCGTCGAGGACCGCGAGGAAGCTTTCGCCCGGCACGGTGAAGATGCGGTCACACCCCTGCGCCTTGAGCTGGTCTACGAGAATGCGGCCACCGGTGCGTTTCGTCATGACGGGCGCATTAGCCAGCGGGCGCGCTCTTGTGTAGCTGGCACCGGAATCATCCGAAGGACCAGACGTGGATTACAAGGACCAGACTTTCGAGAACACGACCGTCGAATTGGACGGCAATACCTTCGAGAACTGCAAGTTCGAGAATGTCGTGTTCCAGTTCTCAGGCGGCGACCTGCACATGGAGAACTGTAACATCGACCGTTTCAGCTTTCAGTTCGGAGGCCAGCTCGCGAACGGGCTCTTTGCGCTTTACCAGCTGTTCGGCACCGAGGGCATGCTGCAGATCCTGCGCGGATTCACCGAGCCTGGAGAGGGCGGCGAAATCGAACTCCAGCTGCCGAATTAGGGCCTGATCGAAAGACTTTCTTCACTCTCGGCGGCGCAAAATGGCGGTGAGGTAAGCTCGCCATGGTCAAGACTGCCACCAACGCCCAAATTCAGGCCGACCGGCGCCGTGCGCCGAGGGCCGCTCTGCGCCTGACAGCGACGATCCGGGAACCCGGCCGAAGCCGGACCCAGGTCCGCGTGATCGACATGTCGACTCACGGATGCCGCATCGAGGCGACGTCGGGTCCGTCGGTCGACACCTGGGTATTGCTGAGCATTGGGGGCCTGGACACGCAATATTGCCGCGTCGTCTGGCAGGTTCACGAGTTCGCGGGCCTGGAGTTCGCGTCACCGATCTCCGACGCGGTCCTGGAACGGCTGATGGCTAGCCAGCAGGATCTGTCCGAGTCCGCGGTCAAGGAATTGCGCGACATTGCCCAACGGACGCACCGCCTGGCGGCGACCAGCAAGCATCCCAACGGCGGCACAGAAACGCTTGCCGATCTGTCGCACAAGTGCGCTGTCGATGCCGTGGTCGAAGGCCTCCGACTGAGCGACTCAAAACGCCCGACGCGCTGAGGCGCCGGGCGTTTTTCATTCCCGTTTAAGCTGGAGCGGCGCTTAGGCCGCCTTCGCCATTCCGATGATCGGGGCGATGCCGCCCTCCGTCTCGATGCGCTCGGCAAGCGAGCCGCGGGGAAGATCGTTCTTGAGCGCCCAGGCGAGCACCGCTTCGAGCTGACCGATCGTCGCATCGTCGCACATGCCGTCGAAGGCGAGGCGGACGACCGGAGCCATCGGCGAGCGCAGCTGGATCTTCAGGCCCTTGCCTTCGACCAGCTTGAGATATTCCTCGGGCGCGTCCTCCGCATCGAGCGCGAAGTCGTAGACCGCGCTCAGCCCTTCGTAGAGCGCCGCATTGGCGCGCAGCTTTGCCGCACGGGCCTCGTCGGCCTTGGCACGGACTTCGCTCAATTTGCTTTGCAAGGTACCCTCCGCACTGACTTCACGCTGTTCGGGTTGAGCGATGGTTTCGGCCACCGGCTCGGGTTCGGGATGTGACTCGGGCTCTGCCTCGGCGGCCGCTTCAGGTGCGACTACAGGCTCAGGCTCAGGCTCGGGTTCCTGCTCCAGCTCGGGCTCGACCTCCGACGTGATGCCGGGGTCCGGCTCCGGGTCGGACCAGTGATTGTCGGGCTCCGGCACGGTCGCTTTGTCGGGGTCGAGGTCCACGGTCGTCCCATAGAAGCCGCCGACGCTCGCCAGGCTTTCGAAGAACTTTGCCGAAAAGCCCGCGCGGCCCTTGGTCGAGCGCGGCTTGGCTGCCTCGGCGACTGGCTCTTCTAGTGGCTCGGAATAGACC
>JAEVYW010000252.1 GCA_023392555.1 Pseudomonadota bacterium
CGTCGGTGCGCGGGATGCCGGCCTTCTCCAGCGCCTCGTCGAAGACCTGCCCGGCAGGACCGACGAAGGGACGGCCGGCGAGGTCCTCCTGGTCGCCGGGCTGCTCGCCCACGAACATGATCTGCGCGTCGAGCGGGCCTTCGCCGAAGACAGTCTGCGTGCCGTATTTATAGAGGTCGCAGCGGGTGCAACCGCGCGCTTCCTTCATCAAAGCTTCCCACGACGCGCGCAGGTTGCCGCCGGGTTCAACGCGCCGCTCGGCCGCGATAGCCTCATTCAGACCTTCCTTCGCAGCGGCGCGGTCAATCATTTCAATCTCCCTCGCGCGGGCACCCGCAATCAGCGGCTGAACGAGCGAGGTCTCGGGCATGTTGCGCCAATATTTCTTGGGCATTTCGCGCAGCATGGCGCCGACCTTCAGCCGCGCCGGGTTGAAGATGGACGCGTAATAGGTCTTCCACATCGCCTCGAGCGGATCGCCGCCGGGCGCTTCCGCCCGCGTTGCGCCCGGACCTTCGGTGAGCGTCTCGCCGTCCCAGTGAATCGACAGTTCCGGCGTCAGGATCGACCAGCGCATGTTGGAAAAGCGGCGAACGAAGAAGCCGGCGGTGTGGCGGACGATGTGATGGTCGGGTTCGAAGAAGGCGATGAAACGCATGGTGCCGTCGGGCTGCTCGACCTCGCGGAAGCGGACGAAGGCGTGCATCTTGTGGACGTCGCGGCGTACCTCCTTCGCCAGCCGTTCCAGCCGGTCGAGCAAGGGATCGGCGCGGTCCTCCATGGCGCCGCGGTTGGTCCGTAGCTTCCACAGCATCGCGTAGAGGAGGGCGAAGCGTTCCGGATCGGAATGGCAGATCACGCTCTTGGCCAGATTGATGAAGGCGCGGGGCACGGCGAAGCTGGCGCCGCGCGGCTGCTCGGCCTCGATCCCGAACAGGTCGGTCGCGCCGCCTTCGACGCGCCATACGACCGCTTCCGGTGGAACGCCGGCCTCGGCCATGTCGCGCGCAGACTCGCGCCAGCCGTCGAAGTCGTCCTCCGCTTGGAGTGTGACGCGGTGCGCGTCGATCATCGGGCCGTCGCGAAGCATGTTACGCCGCGAACAACTCCAGTTGCTTCTGTTTGGGTGCGACGAGGGTGCGAAGGTCGGCGCGGTCGGTCAGCAGGGTCGGACGCCAATCGGCCGTGACGATGAACGGCCGCACCTTCGCGATCGACAGGGTCAGGCGAGCGACATCGTCGAGGCGAAGTTGCCGCCAGCGCCGCGACGCGAGGATGCGCTTCACGGCCTTCGTGCCGAGACCCGGGACACGCAAAAGCTGCTCGCGCGGCGCGCGGTTTACGTCGACCGGGAAGCTGTCTCGGAACTTGAGCGCCCAGGCGAGCTTCGGGTCGATGTCGAGCGGCAGCATGCCGTCGCTTTCGGCGGCACTCACGACCTCGGCCGGCTTGAAGCCGTAGAAGCGCATCAGCCAGTCCGACTGATAGAGCCGGTGCTCGCGCATCAGCGGCGGACGCTGCAGCGGAAGGACGGCGCTCGCGTCGGGAATGGGCGAGAAAGCCGAGTAATAGACGCGGCGCAGGCGAAAGCGGTCGTACAGCGTGCTCGCGCGGACGATGATGTCGCCATCGTTCGCGGCATCCGCGCCTACGATCATCTGCGTCGACTGGCCGGCCGGGGCGAAGCGAGGCGCCGACTTGTACTTCTTCTTCGCGTCCGCGGTATCTTCGATCGATCGCCTCGTGTCGCCCATGGCCCCTTCGATGCGCGCACCGTCCTTTTCGGGAGCAAGACGCTGAAGGCCGTTTTCGGTCGGAAGCTCGACGTTGATCGACACTCGGTCGGCGTAGAGCCCGGCTTTTTGAACCAGCTCGGGATCGGCGTCGGGTATGGTTTTTAAGTGGATGTAGCCGCGGAAGTCGTGATCCTCGCGCAGGCTGCGCGCGACTTCGACCAGTTGCTCCATCGTGTAATTCGAAGAGCGGATGATGCCCGAGGAGAGGAACAGCCCCTCGATGTAGTTGCGCTTGTAGAATTCGAGCGTGAGGCGGACGACTTCCTCCGCCGTAAATCGGGCGCGGCGCACGTTCGAGCTCTTGCGATTGATGCAGTAGGCGCAATCGAAGATGCAGCTGTTGGTCAGCAGGATCTTCAATAGCGAGATGCAGCGCCCGTCGGGCGCGTAGGCGTGGCAGATGCCCATGCCCTCGGTTGAGCCGACACCCTTGCCGCCGCGGCTGTCGCGCTTCGACGTCCCAGACGACGCGCAGGAGGCGTCATATTTCGCAGCGTCCGCGAGAATCGCGAGCTTCGACTGAAGGTCCAGCTGGGCCATTGGTTCTTATTATGTTCCAAGGCTTTCGCTGTCTATACAGGCGTTTAGACGTATGTCCTTATTTTCCGGGCGTGACCGCGTCCGTTACCTTTTCCGCGACTTTCTCGACGGGGGGCGGGCGATGGATCCGGCGGTACCGCGCCTCGATCAGGCTCATTACCCCGAACAGCGCCAGCCCGGCGGCGATCCAGCCCTGATAGGTATCGGAAAAGGCGTCGAGCGCTTGCTCCAGCCCTCCCGCGCCCGATGCCGAATGGTTGATCCCGGCGCGAGCAAGCAGCCAGCCGACGACCAGGAAAACCAGTCCGCGAGCGGCGTAGCCGACGCGACCGAGCCACCGGATCCAGGTCTTCTGGTCTTCGGTGCAATCGAGAGGCCGCAGGAAATTGCAGCGCGCGACATTGAAGAACTGGGCGATCCCACAGCCGATCATGATCCCCGCGGCGATGAGCACCAGCATATCGCCCCCGGGCATTCTCAGCGCCTCGGCGGTATGTTCCTGCACGTCGCTGGACGACGATCGCCCTGCAAGCAGGATCCATGCGGCCTTGTAGGACAGGAGCAGGTAGATGATCCCGCTGGTCGCCGACGCGATACGCTTGCGCCAGGCCTTCCAGCGGTATCGCCCGCTCTCGATTCCGAATGCCGCGTCGGCGAGCCGCCAGATGCCGTAAACGGTCGTCCCCACCGCAAGCACGACGAGCAGGAACTTGCCCAGCCCGTGGTTCAGATATTCGAGGGCGCCAGTGATGTCCTCCGTCCGGCCGGTGAGGATCACCAGCGCGGCGATGAGGATGTACAG